>NZ_CP088006.1:4852500-5097500 GCF_039642825.1 Rhodopseudomonas sp. P1
CAGATTGCTCTACAAGACCCGAACCCGGATCGATCTCCTCTTCACGATGTCAGAAAACCCGCCAGGCTGCGCATTGCGCAAAGCCGGCGAATACAAGTTGCGGACGATGAGCCATCGTCGCTGTCCGGATGACAGCAACGAGGCGCGAGCATGGTCATGGCGATCAGCCCGGCTACGCTCCAAAGAGCTTCGCCGCGGCAGCCTTCGAAGGCCAGCCGAGCCGTAACTGGCGTCCCGCCAGCGAAGGCTGGTGGAGCCAGACGGGATCGAACCGACGACCTCATGCTTGCAAAGCACGCGCTCTCCCAGCTGAGCTATGGCCCCGTAACCAGAAGACGAATGCAGCGCTCGACAAAATGGTGGGCCTGGGAAGACTTGAACTTCCGACCTCACGCTTATCAAGCGCGCGCTCTAACCAACTGAGCTACAAGCCCTCAGCACGAGAGGCCGCAAGCAAACCACCGGCCGGCTGGCGCCAGGCCGATCGACTTGCGCGCACCCCAGGCGCGTGTTCGTCCGCGAAGAAAGAGAAACGAAGACGGCGAAATCCCGCCAATGAGGCTCGTATGACTTAGAGCCTCTGATGTTTCTAAAACAGGTCGATAACAGCAAGCTGTTGAAGACCCATCCTTAGAAAGGAGGTGATCCAGCCGCAGGTTCCCCTACGGCTACCTTGTTACGACTTCACCCCAGTCGCTGACCCTACCGTGGCCGGCTGCCCCCTTGCGGGTTAGCGCACCGTCTTCAGGTAAAGCCAACTCCCATGGTGTGACGGGCGGTGTGTACAAGGCCCGGGAACGTATTCACCGTGGCATGCTGATCCACGATTACTAGCGATTCCAACTTCATGGGCTCGAGTTGCAGAGCCCAATCCGAACTGAGACGGCTTTTTGAGATTTGCGAAGGGTCACCCCTTAGCTTCCCATTGTCACCGCCATTGTAGCACGTGTGTAGCCCAGCCCGTAAGGGCCATGAGGACTTGACGTCATCCCCACCTTCCTCGCGGCTTATCACCGGCAGTCTCCTTAGAGTGCTCAACTAAATGGTAGCAACTAAGGACGGGGGTTGCGCTCGTTGCGGGACTTAACCCAACATCTCACGACACGAGCTGACGACAGCCATGCAGCACCTGTGCTCCAGGCTCCGAAGAGAAGGTCACGTCTCTGCGACCGGTCCTGGACATGTCAAGGGCTGGTAAGGTTCTGCGCGTTGCGTCGAATTAAACCACATGCTCCACCGCTTGTGCGGGCCCCCGTCAATTCCTTTGAGTTTTAATCTTGCGACCGTACTCCCCAGGCGGAATGCTTAAAGCGTTAGCTGCGCCACTAGTGAGTAAACCCACTAACGGCTGGCATTCATCGTTTACGGCGTGGACTACCAGGGTATCTAATCCTGTTTGCTCCCCACGCTTTCGTGCCTCAGCGTCAGTAATGGCCCAGTGAGCCGCCTTCGCCACTGGTGTTCTTGCGAATATCTACGAATTTCACCTCTACACTCGCAGTTCCACTCACCTCTGCCATACTCAAGACTTCCAGTATCAAAGGCAGTTCTGGAGTTGAGCTCCAGGCTTTCACCTCTGACTTAGAAACCCGCCTACGCACCCTTTACGCCCAGTGATTCCGAGCAACGCTAGCCCCCTTCGTATTACCGCGGCTGCTGGCACGAAGTTAGCCGGGGCTTATTCTTGCGGTACCGTCATTATCTTCCCGCACAAAAGAGCTTTACAACCCTAGGGCCTTCATCACTCACGCGGCATGGCTGGATCAGGCTTTCGCCCATTGTCCAATATTCCCCACTGCTGCCTCCCGTAGGAGTTTGGGCCGTGTCTCAGTCCCAATGTGGCTGATCATCCTCTCAGACCAGCTACTGATCGTCGCCTTGGTGAGCCATTACCTCACCAACTAGCTAATCAGACGCGGGCCGATCTTTCGGCGATAAATCTTTCCCCGTAAGGGCTTATCCGGTATTAGCACAAGTTTCCCTGTGTTGTTCCGAACCAAAAGGTACGTTCCCACGCGTTACTCACCCGTCTGCCACTGACGTATTGCTACGCCCGTTCGACTTGCATGTGTTAAGCCTGCCGCCAGCGTTCGCTCTGAGCCAGGATCAAACTCTCAAGTTGGACTTGAACTTTGAACCGGCTGATCACAACGTTTGACGAGGTCCCACCATCACCAGCAATCCGAAGATCGCCAGTTCGTCGCAGCGCTTCACAGCGCTCGCGAACATGGTGTTTCCTTGAAAACGTGTACCGCCGAAGTCTTTCGTCCGGCCCCAACCCCAGAAAGCCGAAGCTTCCCAAAACCGAGACCCGCAAGGACTTCGCCGTCCACGTTTCTCTTTCTTCTTCTTCACTTGTCAAACAGCCCGAGATCCGAAGATCTCAACGAAGCCTGAGGTCACGAAGACCTTCGAGACTTCAACTCCTACACTTAATAGGAGCTTGGAAATCCAGACCGACGGCGAATGGCAACCGACAACTATCGGCTGCTGTTGCACTCATCGAATTCGATGGATGTTCCAGAGGCACGGAAGCTCGCTGGGGCCCGAAGGGCTCAGCGGCGCCGCGCTCAGTGGCCGTCTTATAGGCCCGCCCCCTTGGAGCTGTCAACGGCCTCGTCAGAAAAATGTCGTGCAGGTTGGGATGATTCAATTTCTGTAGTTTTCCCAAGGCTTTCTCGTCCCCAACGCCGCACTCAGGCCACATTCCGGAGGCGTTCTCCCCAGGCAGATCGAAAAGAACTGTTCGGCTCTCCGGGTCGGCGGACGGGGTCTTTGGGCCTCAGCGCGGCTCCTTCGGGTGAAGACAGCCGTCTTGGAGCAGCAAATGCGGCAATTGCCGCTTTCGATTGACGCAAATCGCCGGCGCCAGCACTTTGGCTGCCCGTGACAAGTGTCAGACCTGTGACTGTTGGCGTACGCCGTCAGAGGCGGACAAGCCGGCGGCAATCAGGTAGAAGGCTCCGGTCCGCGGGCGCGGAACGGGGACGTTGGATCGGCCGATGGCCTGATCGTTCAGACTAGCCGACCGGCCGCGAGCGTGGCCGATTGCGAAATCGGGGGACGACGGATTGAGCCAAAGGGTGTCACGCGGGCGCAGCACCGGGCGCGAGGTCGGCTATATCGACCTTGGTCACGAGCCGCCGCTTTCCGTCGACGGCTCCGAGGCCGCAGTCATCGATCGCCGACGCGTATCGGTGCAGTGGTTCAGCGGCACGATCCTGACCGGTCTCTGTGGTGCCGCGCTGATTGGCGGCGCGGTCTTCGCCTCGCTCGACGGCGAGACGACCTTCGCCAAAGCTCCCGAACTGGTTCAGGCCGCCCTCCGCGGCGCGTTCGGAGCCGACAAGACCGCCGCCCTGCATAAGAGCGACCGCCTGCCGCCGCCGAGCGAAGCCGCACTGGCCCGCAGCGTGATCCGGGTCTCCACAGTATCGCGGGTCGGCCAGCGCGATGTCGTCCGGGTCCGCCCCTTCGTCAAGATTTCCGGCAACCTGTCGCTGACCACCAGCGATCTGTCCGCCAAGATTCCCGCCTTCAATGCCCAGCGCATGCTGAGCGACGTCGGCGCCCCGGCGCAAAGCGCCGAAGATGCGCAGAATCCCGACGCGGTCGAGCCCGACGCCGAAGTCTCCTTCGTCACCCGCGATCTCGGCACCGTGCTGCCGCGCGCCAAGATCGCCGGCCAGATCGCACCCGATGAAATCCTGATGCGCGTGCGCGACGCCGCGAACTGGAAGGGCAACAGCGGCGTTCGTTACGCCAGCGCCGCCGGCGATTTCGGCGGTGACGTGAAACTCGCTTACGCCCCCGAAGGTCCATCCGCCGATCCTTACGCCGGCTTCGAAACCCGGATCATCCCGGAAAACGTGACACTGCTGCCGAAGACCAAGGAGCAGGTCACCGGCGGCAATCCGACCGGTGAACGGACTCACATCGTCAAGAAGGGCGACAGCGTCGTCTCGGTGCTGCGCGATCAGGGTGCCGCTGAAGAAGATGCCCGTGCGGTCGCCGCTGCGCTCGGCGCGCGCGGTCGCGACGGCGGCCTGAAGGAAGGCCAGAAACTACGCATCCTGATGGAATCGTCAGGCCCCGGCAAAGCGCCCCAACCGTTCCGCGTAATCGTCGCCAACGACTCCGCGGTCGAAGCGGTCGCAGCGCTCTCCGATCTCGGCCGCTACGTCGCCGTCGACGTTCAGAGCCTCAACACCGTCAGCGACACCGCCGACAACAGCGATGAGGACGAGGACGACGGCACCGGCGTCCGGCTGTATCAGTCGATCTACGAGACCGCGCTCCGCAACAAGGTGCCGCAGTCGGTGATCGACGACATGATCCGGATCTACTCCTACGACGTCGATTTCCAGCGCAAAGTCCAGGCCGGCGACTCGTTCGAAGTATTCTACGCCGGCGACGACGAAACCACTTCCACGGTCGAAAAGAACGACGTGCTGTTCGCCTCCCTCACCGTCGGCGGCGAAACCAAGAAGTACTACCGCTTCCAGACCCCCGACGACGCCGCGGTCGATTTCTACGACGAGACCGGCAAGAGCGCGAAGAAGTTCCTGGTCCGCAAGCCGGTCAACCAGGCGATCATGCGCTCCGGCTTCGGCGCCCGCCGCCATCCGATCCTCGGCTACGTCAAGATGCACACCGGCGTCGACTGGTCGACGCCCTACGGCACGCCGATCTTCGCCTCGGGCAACGGCGTGGTCGAAAAGTCCGGCTGGGAAGGCGGTTACGGCAAGTACATCCGTATCAAACACGCCAACGGCTACGAGACCGCCTACGGCCATATGTCGGCATTCGCCAAGGGCATGGAGCCCGGCAAGCGCGTGCGCCAGGGCCAGGTGATCGGCTTCGTCGGTTCGACCGGCCTGTCGACCGGCGCACACGTCCACTACGAAATCATCGTCAACGGTCGCTTCGTCGATCCGATGCGCGTGCGCCTGCCGCGCGGCCGGTCGCTCGAAGGCCCGATGCTCGCCGGCTTCGAGAAGGAACGCGACCGGCTCGACGCGATGATGACCGGCCGCGGCGGCGGACGACTGGCGGAAGATCTCACCGCCTCGGCCCCGGTTCGCACCTCCTCCACCGCGCAAGCGCGGCGCTGATCCTCGCTTAGTTCGAAGCCTGTCCCGCCGCGCAGCATTCCGCGGCGAGGAATCTGCTGCAGCGCGGCTTCGATTCCATTTGCCAACTTCCTAGCCCCGCCGAATACTCTCGCCATAACAACGAGAAGATCTCGGAGGGAATGCAATGAAGGGCAAACTTGCGCGCGGCGCGAGCGCGTTGACGATCGGCCTGCTGATGCTGTCCGCAGCACACGCCGACAGCTATCAGGTGACCAAGCTGGTCCCGGGCTCGGCGTTTCACGGCGTGCACGGCCTTGCGGTCGACAAGGCCGGCAAACTGTTCGCCGGCAGCGTCGCCGGCGCGGCGCTGTATGAGGTCGATCGCGCCGCCGGCACGGCCAAGATCGCGGTGCCAACGCCGGAAGGCATGGCCGACGATATCGCGATCGCGCCGGACGGCACGATGGCGTGGACCGGCTTCCTCACCGGCGATCTCTATGCACGCAACGGCGACGGCCCGATCAAGAAGCTCGCCTCCGGCCTGCCCGGCATCAACTCGCTGGCCTTCCGCAAGGACGGGCGGCTTTATGCGACCCAGGTGTTTCTCGGCGACGCGCTGTACGAGATCGACGTCGAGGGCGCCAAGCCGCCACGCAAGATCATGGAGAAGATGGGCGGTCTGAACGGCTTCGAGTTCGGCCCCGACGACAAGCTGTACGGCCCGCTGTGGTTCAAGGGGCAGATCGTCAAGGTCGACGTCGACAAAGGCGAGCTCAGCGTCGTTGCCGACGGCTTCAAGGTGCCGGCAGCCGCGAATTTCGACTCCAAGGGCAATCTGTGGGCGCTCGATACGGCGCAGGGTCAGCTCGTCAAGATCGATCCGAAGACCGGCGCCAAACAGATGGTGGCGCAGCTCAAACCGTCGCTCGACAATCTCGCGATCGATGCCAATGACCGCATCTACGTCTCCAATATGGCCGACAACGGCATCCAGGAAGTCGATCCCGCAACCGGCGCGGCCAAGCAGGTGATCATCGGCAAGCTGGCATTTCCCGGCGGCATCGGCGTCGTGTCCGACGGCGGCAAGGACACCATCTATGTCGCCGACGTCTTCGCCTATCGCACCGTCGACGGCGCCAGCGGCGACGTGCGCGAAGTGGCGCGGATGCACGCTGACGGCACCACGCTCGAATATCCGATGAGCGCCACCGCCAAGGGCGACGAGGTGATCCTGTCGAGCTGGTTCACCGGCACGGTGCAGACGATCGACCGCAAGACCGGTCAGAGCCGCGACATGCTGCATGGCTTCAAGGCGCCTTACGACGCGATCCGGCTCGGCGACGGCAAGCTGCTGGTTGCCGAACTCGGCACCAAGTCGCTCGTCGAAGTCTCCGGCGAGCACGGCAAGGACCGCAAGGCGATCGCCACCGATCTGGCTGGTCCGGTCGGCCTGGTGCTCGGCAAGGACAACGCGGTGTATGTCAGCGAAGCGTTTGCCGGCCAGATCAGTAAGATCGACCCGGCGACCGGCGCCAAGACCGTCGTCGCCAAGGACCTGAAGATGCCGGAAGGGATTGCGCTGACGCCATCCGGCAAGCTGATCGTCGCCGAAGTCGGCGCCAAGCGCGTCGTCGAAGTCGATCCAGCCAGCGGCAGCGTCACCGAAATCGCCGGCAATCTGCCGATCGGCCTCGTGGGCGCGCCCGGCCTGCCGCCGACCAACATGCCGACCGGAGTTGGTGTCGGTGCCGGCGGCACGATCTACGTGTCGTCGGACATCGAGAACGCGATCTACAAGATCGAAAAGAAGTAGGCCGAAACGCGACGTGCTCCGCAGCGATCACTGCGGAGCACGTCGTCAACTTCTCATCCTGTCATTGCGAGGAGCGAAGCGACGAAGCAATCCAGGCTCGGTCCACGGAGCCTCTGGATTGCTTCGCTGCGCTCGCAATGACGACGCGCGTCAGTTCAGCATCCGCTTCGGCGGCCTTCCGGTGAACGGCTCGATGTCCGCGCTGTGCGGCGGCTTGCCGTTGAAGGTCAGCACGCCGCCTTCGGCCGAGATCGCGACGTGGTCGCCGTCCTTGACGGTGCCTTCGAGGATCATCTCGGCGAGCGGGTCCTGCACACTGCGCTGGATCACCCGCTTCAAGGGGCGGGCGCCGTAAGCCGGATCCCAGCCCTTCTCGGCCAGCCAGTCGCGGGCCGCAGCATCGAGATCGAGCACGATCTTGCGGTCCTCGAGCAGCTTGGTGAGCCGCGCGAACTGGATGTCGACGATCCGGCCCATCTCGCTCTTCTGCAATCGGTGGAACAGGATGATCTCGTCGACGCGGTTGAGGAATTCGGGGCGGAAGTGCGCCCGCACCATTCCCATCACCTGCTCGCGCACCGCGCCGGTGTCCTCGCCCTCCGCTTGGGCGACCAGATACTCCGAGCCGAGATTCGAGGTCATCACGATCAGCGTGTTGCGGAAGTCCACGGTGCGGCCCTGACCATCGGTCAGGCGGCCGTCATCGAGCACCTGCAGCAGCACGTTGAACACGTCCGGATGCGCCTTTTCGATCTCGTCGAACAGGATCACCTGATACGGCCGGCGCCGCACCGCTTCGGTCAGCACGCCGCCTTCGTCGTAGCCGACATAGCCGGGAGGTGCGCCGATCAGCCGGGCCACGGAGTGCTTCTCCATGAACTCCGACATGTCGATGCGGACCATCGCGGTCTCATCGTCGAACAGATATTCGGCGAGCGCTTTGGTCAGCTCGGTCTTGCCGACGCCGGTCGGACCCAAGAACATGAACGAGCCCATCGGCCGGTTCGGGTCCTGCAGGCCGGCCCGCGCGCGGCGGACCGCGGTCGAGACCGCGTGCACGGCTTCGAACTGCCCGACCACGCGCTGGCCGAGCTGCTCTTCCATCCGCAGCAGCTTTTCCTTCTCGCCTTCGAGCATCTTGTCGACCGGCACGCCGGTCCAACGCGACACCACCTGAGCAATGTGGTTGGCGGTGACCGCCTCCTCCACCATCGCGCCGGAGTTCTCGTTGGCTTCGATCTCGGCGATCTTCTTCTCGAGCTCCGGAATCCGACCATAGGCGAGCTCGCCTGCGCGCTGATACTCGCCGCGGCGCTGCGCGTTGGCGAGCTCGATCCGCAGAGCGTCGAGTTCGCTCTTCAGCTTCTGAGCGTCCGACAGCTTGTTCTTCTCGGCACTCCAGCGCTGGGTCAGCGCCGCCGACTTCTCTTCGAGATCGGCAAGCTCCTTCTCCAGCGTCACCAGGCGCGCCTTGGAGCCCGGATCGCTTTCCTTCTTCAGCGCCTCCTGCTCGATCTTGAGCCGCACGATTTCGCGGTCCATCGAGTCGAGCTCTTCGGGCTTGGAGTCGACCTGCATCTTCAACCGCGCCGCGGCCTCGTCCATCAGGTCGATCGCCTTGTCGGGCAGGAAGCGGTCGGTGATGTAGCGGTTCGACAGCGTGGCCGACGCCACGATCGCCGAGTCGGCGATGCGCACGCCGTGGTGCTGCTCGTACTTGTCCTTCAGGCCGCGCAGGATCGAGATGGTGTCCTCGACCGTCGGCTCGGTGACGAACACCGGCTGGAAGCGCCGCGCCAAAGCGGCGTCCTTTTCGACGTGCTTGCGATACTCGTCGAGCGTGGTGGCGCCGATGCAGTGCAGTTCGCCGCGCGCCAGCGCGGGCTTCAGCAGGTTCGACGCGTCCATCGCGCCGTCCGCCTTGCCCGCGCCGACCAGGGTGTGCATCTCGTCGATGAACAGGATGATGCCGCCCTCGGCCGCAGTGACCTCGGTGAGCACGGCCTTCAGCCGCTCCTCGAACTCGCCGCGATATTTCGCACCCGCAATCAACGCGCCCATGTCGAGCGCGAGCAGCTTCTTGTCCTTCAGGCTCTCCGGCACGTCGCCGTTGAGGATGCGCAGCGCCAGGCCCTCTACGATCGCGGTCTTACCGACGCCGGGTTCGCCGATCAGCACGGGGTTGTTCTTGGTACGCCGCGACAGAACCTGGATGGTGCGGCGAATCTCCTCGTCACGGCCGATCACCGGGTCGAGCTTGCCGTCGCGCGCCGCCTGGGTCAGATCGCGGGCGTATTTCTTCAGCGCGTCATAGGCGTTTTCGGCCGTCGCCGAATCCGCGGTACGGCCCTTGCGCAGGGCGTTGATGGCTGCGTTGAGGTTCTGCGGGGTGACACCGCCCTTGGTGAGCAGCTGGCCGGCCTCGCTGTCTTTATCCAGCGACAGCGCAAGCAGCAGCCGCTCGACGGTGACGAAGCTGTCGCCCGCCTTCTCGGCGGCCTTCTCGGCGGCGTCGAACGCCCGGGCGGTCGCCGGGGCCAGATAGACCTGGCCGGCGCCCGAGCCGGACACCTTCGGCATCTTGCCGAGCGCCTCTTCGGTCGCCTTCAGGATCGCACGCGAATTGCCGCCGGCACGGTCGATCAGACCGCCCGCCAGCCCTTCGGAATCGTCGAGCAGCACTTTCAGAATGTGCAGCGGCGAGAACTGCTGATGGCCCTCTCGCATCGCCAGCGATTGCGCCGACTGGATGAAGCCGCGCACACGTTCGGTATATTTTTCTACGTTCATTGGTTCGGTCCCTCAGCCTGCCCTCGGCGCCTTCGAAAAGCGCGCCCGACGGCATCTTCATTGGGGTTCCGCCGGCCGCGCTGACATTCCTCAGCCGGGGGCGGTCGTCACCGTGCGGACCGCATCGGCTTGACGGAAATGTGGGCATCTGTTCCGGCAAACGGAAGGCCCCGGCTCACATTTTCGTGGGCTGCCGAAGCCGGCGCGATCCCTTAAAGACCCGCCATGACAGACCTTGCACTCGCCTCCGTCGCCTCGATCTACCGCTATCCGGTCAAGGGCTTGTCGCCCGAGCCGTTACCCACCGTCGCCCTGGATGTCGGCCAGACCTTGCCCGGCGACCGGGCGTTCGCGATCGAAAACGGGCCGATCGGGTTCGACCCGGCCAATCCCCGCTACTTCCCCAAGATCAGGTTTCTGATGCTGATGCGCAACGAGCGGCTCGCCGCCCTGCGCAGCCGTTATGACGCCGCGACCGGCGAGCTCAGCATCTCCCGCGACGGCGCCGAACTGGCCCGCGGCGATCTTCGGACCGAACCCGGCCGGGCCGCGATCGAGGGGTTCTTCGCCGGCTATTGCGCCGACGAGCTGCGCGGACCGCCCAAGCTGCTGGCCGGCCAAGGCCACAGCTTCTCGGACGTCGCGCGCAAGGTGGTGTCGATCATCAACCTCGCCAGCGTCGCGGCGCTGGAAGCCATGATCGGCCGCCCGGTCGATCCGCTGCGCTTCCGCGGCAACCTCTATGTCCAGGGCTGGCCGGCCTGGCACGAATTCGACCTGATGGACCTGACGCTGCTGATCGGCAACGTCAAGCTCAAGGTGGTCAAACGCATCGTCCGCTGCGCCGCCACTAATGTCGACCCGCAGACCGCCGCCCGCGACATGGCGATCCCCGAGACCCTGCAGCAGAACCTCGGCCACGCCGATTGCGGGGTCTATGCCGAAGTGATCGAAGCCGGCGACCTCGCGCAGGGCGATGCGGTGCAGGTCGAGCAGGCGGCGTTGTTCGCGTAGCGTGCTTGCAGGATCGCGCTCAACACCCCTGAGGTCATCGCCGGGCTCGACCCGGCGATCCATCTTCTTCGAAGAGGCGCGCTCCGCGCGCGATGGATCCGCGGGCCTTCGCCGCGCCGAAGCGGCTTCGGCCGCGCAGGCGGGTCGAGCCCGCGGATGACGTTGTGCCTTGAGGGAAGCTCCTCGCCTCAGCTCGACGGCATCACGTAGGCGTAGATGCGGCTCTTCGAATACACCGACTCGGCGACGCGGTGGCTGTGATTGCCAGACACCACGATCGGGTTGCCGTTCGCATCGATGCCGCTGACGACGCCGACATGGCCGCCGCGCTTGCCGCGCGACATCACCGCGATCGCGCCGACCTGCGGACCGGAGATGCGCTGGCCGTAGCGCGCGAACGAACTCGCCATGTCCGAACCGGTGCCCTGATGGCCGGTGCGCTCAAGCACCATGTTCATGAACCGCGCACACCACAGCGCACGACGGCCGGTCGGATTGCCGCTGCCGATGTAGCTGCGCGCAGCTTCCACCAGGCTCGAGCCGGTACCGCCGCCATTCCACGACTGCGTTTGGAAGTCCTGCTGCTGGGCGGCGAGGCGCTGACGACGGCTGGTGCGCTTCTGCGTCGCGGGCTGCAGCTGCGGCTGCGCCATCGCGGCCGAGACATCCATGGCCGGATCGTTAGCGGGGAAACCGAAAGCCGACGGCGCGACCTCCGCCTGCTGCTGCGCGATGCGGCCGTGACGGCGCCAAGCGTGCGAGCGACGATGATGGTGCGCGTGACGAGACGCGGAGTGATGCGAATAGCTGGACGCGTGAGCGTGGTGACGATGCAGCGGCTTGGCCGATGCGGGAGCGGCGATCGCCGCGAGCGCCACGAACGACAGGGCGGCAGCGACGAAGCGGAACAATCCAAACGCAGAAAACACAACCATACAGACTCTCTCTCCCGGAACTCCTCGAGACGCGCCGACCCGCACGGGCCGACATCGGGGTCGACGCGTTAATCGATCAGGGATGGCGAGAGGATGGCTTTGAGAAAGCGAGAGTCAGATTTTAGGGGAAATTTCGAGGAAATTTCATGATACGCAACATTTGTACACGTATCGCGTGCGGTGAACTGATCACCGCACGTATTAACGACTTATTAAGTACGACTAAGGTGCCACGTAGTCGGCGGCCTGCAGCGGCGGTTTTTTCTGCGCGCGGCTGAGCAAAAACACCCCCTGCTCACCAAACATATTCCAGAACCACCACGGCGCATTCAGCCGCAGCGGCCGACCGTAGCGGTCGAGCGCCACCGCGCGCTCCATCTTGACGCCGATCTCATCGCACAGCCCGATGAAGTCCTTGATCGTACAGAAGTGAATGTTCGGCGTGTCGTACCAGGTCGCCGGCAGGTTCTCGGTGCGCGGCATCTGACCGTGGATCAGCAGCTGCAGCCGCATGTTGATGTAGCCGAAGTTCGGAAACGACACGATCGCGCGGCGACCGATCCGCAGCAGATTCTCCAGCACCTCTTTCGGCTGCCGCGTCGCCTGCAGCGTCTGCGACAGGATCACGTAGTCGAACGCATCGTCGACGTAGTGATCGAGGTCGGTGTCGGCGTCGCCCTGCACCACCGCAAGGCCGCGCGCGACGCAGCGATTGACGCCCTCGCGCGACAGCTCGATGCCGCGGCAATCGACGCCGCGGGATTCGAGGAGCTGCATCAGATCGCCTTCGCCGCAGCCGACGTCGAGCACCTTCGAGCCGGTCTCGACCATATCGGCGACCAGCAGATGGTCGGCACGATGCACGCGCAGTTGCGGACGCGCGTTATCTTCCAGCGGCAAACCTTCCTGCACCGACATGATCAGTGCTCCGCCTTGCCGAGGCCGCGCGCAGTGCCGGCCGATTGCAGGAAAGCGCGCGCGATATCGATGAACTCCGGCTCGTCGAGCAGGAACGCGTCGTGGCCCTTGTCGGTGACGATCTCGGCGAACGAAACCCGTGCGCCGCCGGCGTTCAGGGCATGCACGATGGCGCGCGATTCCGACGTCGGAAACAGCCAGTCCGAGGTGAACGACACGACGCAAAACCGCGTTTGCGTGCCGCGGAACGCGGCAGCCAGCACGCCGTCATGGTCGGCCGCGATATCGAAGTAATCCATCGCACGGGTCAGATACAGATACGAGTTGGCGTCGAACCGCTCGACGAAGGAGGAGCCTTGATAGCGCAAGTAACTCTCGACCTGGAAATCGGCGTCGAACGAAAACGTCGGCAGGTCGCGATCCTGCATCTTGCGGCCGAACTTGCGATGCAGCGCCGCGTCCGACAGGTAGGTGATGTGCGCGGCCATCCGCGCCACCGCGAGGCCGCGATGCGGGAAACAGCCGTGCTCGAAGTAGCGGCCGTGCTGCCAATCCGGATCGGCCATCACCGCCTGGCGGCCGAGCTCGTGGAAGGCGATGTTCTGCGCCGAGTGCCGGGTCGCGCAGGCGATCGCCAGCGCCGAGAACACCCGCTCCGGGAACGCCACCGACCATTGCAGCACCTGCATGCCGCCCATCGAGCCGCCGACGACGCAGAACAGTTTGTCGATGCCGAGCCGGTCGATCAGCATCGCCTGGGCGCGCACCATGTCGGGGATGGTGATGACCGGGAAATCCAGCCCCCAGGGCCTGCCGGTGGCGGGGTTGGTGGAGGCGGGGCCGGTGGAGCCCATGCAGCCGCCGATCACGTTCGAGCAGATCACGAAAAAGCGGTCGGTATCGATCGGCTTGCCGGGGCCGACCAGGGTCAGCCAGCCGCCGGGTTTGCCGGTAATCGGATGCACGTTGGCGATGTGCTGATCCATCGTCAGGGCGTGGCAGACCAGGATGGCGTTGCTCTTGTCGGCGTTCAGCGTGCCGTAGGTCTGGTAGGCGATCTGGAATGGGCTGAGCTCGATGCCGCAATCCAGCGGCAGCGGCTGGTCGGCCCCGAACTGCGCGATGAGCGAATGCGGGTGGTCGACCTCCTGGGTCCGCTCGCCGGCGGCGATCTTCTGTCCCTTCACCGAATGGATATTCATCATACGCCTGCCAACGGCCTCGACATCCCGGGATGCCCCGGTTCGACCTCAGATAAGAACGGCAGGGCGAATAAAAAACCCGGCCTGAACATTGGTTCGGCCGGGATCGGAACTGTCCCCGGCCTGTTTAGCGAGTTGTTTAACGTGGCTGCAAGCCGGCCGGCTCAAATGACCACGAGTTCTGGTCCGGACGATAATTGCAAAGCCGAAAGCCGTCAACACGACGGCCGCGCAGCCTGGCCCGGAAAGGGTCAATGTTTCCTTTGCCTTCGCTGCCCCCGTTTCTTAAGCAGAAGGACGCACCGCGGCACCGCCGCGACTGCCGATCCCCGTTTCTGTCCGAGGTTCTAAAAGCAATGACCAAGCCGCCCTCGCCGCCGTCGCTCGCCGACCTGCGCCAGGAGATCGACAGCATCGACGAGCAGGTGCACCAGCTGCTGATGCAGCGCGGCGAGATCATCGACCGGCTGATCGCCGTGAAGCAGACCCAGGAGGTCGGCTCGGCATTCCGCCCGGCGCGCGAGGCCGACATGATGCGGCGGCTGGTGCAGCGGCACCACGGCATCCTGCCGCTCGACACCGTCGAGAGCATCTGGCGGGTCATCATCGCGACTTTTACCTATGTGCAGGCGCCGTTCTCGGTGCACGCCGACCAGTCGCTCGGCGAGTCGGCGATGCGGGATTCCGCCCGCTTCCATTTCGGCTTCACGGTGCCCTACGTGGCGCACTTCTCGGCGTCGGCGGCGGTCGAGGCGGTGGCGAAATCCAAGGGCGACCTGGCGCTGGTGTCGGCGACCTCGGGCAACAATCCGTGGTGGCTGGCGCTGGAAGCCGACGGCGCGCCGAAGATCATCGCCCGGCTGCCGTTCATCGAGCGCGCCGACCACCCGGCCGCGCTGCCGGTCTTCGTGGTGTCCCGGGTCGCCGACAGCGCCATGGTCACCGAGGTCGAGACCTGGAGCATCCGGGTGTCGGGCTGGAGCGCCGATACCGCCCGGGCACTGTCACCGCTGGCCGAGGTCGTGGCGGTGCCGGATACCGCTTTTGACGGCGCCGCCCTGCTGGTGTCGATCCCGGCGCCCGGCGGCCTCGATCAGATCAAGGCTGCTCTGATCGCAGCGGGGGCCTCCCTCCGTTCGTCGGCCCTCGTCGGCAGCCACGCAAGGCGCTATACGGTGCCCCCGAGCGGCAAGTCCGCGTAATTGCCGGCTCTCAGCCGCCCGACGATTTTTCCGGAGTTGACGATGTCACGTCCCGTGCCGAATCCCGGCATCCTCGATATTGCGCCCTACACCCCTGGCAAAAGCCCGGTGGCCGAACCCGGCCGCAAGGTGTTCAAGCTCTCGGCCAACGAGACCCCGTTCGGCCCGTCGCCGCACGCGATCGCGGCCTATAAGAGCGCGGCGGATCATCTCGAGGACTATCCGGAAGGCACCTCGCGGATTCTGCGCGAAGCGATCGGCAAGGCCTACGGCCTCGATCCCGACCGCATCGTCTGCGGCGCCGGCTCGGACGAGATCCTCAATTTGCTGGCGCACACCTATCTGGCGCCCGGCGACGAGGCGATTTCGAGCCAGCACGGCTTCCTGGTGTATCCGATCGCCACGCTGGCGAACGGCGCCAAGAACGTGGTCGCGCCCGAGAAGAACCTGACCACCGACGTCGACGCGATCCTGGCAGCGGTGACGCCGAACACCAAGCTGGTGTGGCTCGCCAACCCGAACAATCCGACCGGCACCTACATCCCGTTCGACGAGGTCAAGCGGCTGCGCGCCGGCCTGCCCAGCCATGTGGTGCTGGTGCTCGACGCCGCCTATGCCGACTACGTGATGAAGAATGACTACGAGCTCGGCATCGAACTGGTATCGACCACCGAGAACACCGTGCTGACCCACACCTTCTCCAAGGTGCACGGCCTCGCCGCGCTGCGCGTCGGCTGGATGTTCGGCCCGGCCAATATCGTCGATGCGGTCAACCGCATTCGCGGGCCGTTCAACGTCTCGGTGCCGGCGCAGCTCGCTGCGGTCGCGGCGATCCAGGACACCGGCCATGTCGAGCGCTCGCGCGCCCACACCGACAAGTGGCGCAACACCCTGGCCGAAGAGCTGCCGAAGCTCGGGCTGACGGTGACGCCGAGCGTCTGCAACTTCGTGCTGATCCACTTCCCGACCACCAAGGGCAAGACCGCGGCGGAAGCCGACGCGTTCCTGACCAAGCGTGGCCTGGTGCTGCGCGCGCTCAACAATTACGGCCTGCCGCATGCGCTGCGCATGACCATCGGCACCGACGAAGCCAACGCGCTGGTGCTGGAAAACTTGCGCGAGTTCATGGGCCAGCCATGAACTCTGCGCCGATGTTTCGCAAAGTCGCGCTGATCGGCTTCGGCCTGATCGGCGGTTCGATTGCGCGTGGAGCGAAGTCGCTCGGCCTTGCCGGCGAGATCGTCACCACCGCGCGCTCGGCAGAGACCCGGGCGCGGGTGCGCGAACTCGGCATCGTCGACCGCGTGGTCGAGAGCAACGCCGAAGCCGCCGAGGGCGCCGATCTCGTCATTCTGTGCATCCCGGTCGGCGCCTGCGGCGATGTCGCCAAGGAGATCGCGCCGCATCTGAAGCATGGCGCGATCGTCTCCGACGTCGGCTCGGTCAAGGCCGCGGTCGTGAAGGCGATGGCGCCGTTCCTGCCGGAGGACGTTCACTTCGTGCCGGCGCATCCGGTCGCCGGAACCGAGAACTCCGGCCCGGATTCCGGATTCGCCGAGCTGTTCATTAACCGCTGGTGCATTCTGACGCCGCCCGAAGGCACCAACGCCGAAGCGACCGAAAAGCTCGCCGCGTTCTGGCGCGCGCTCGGCGCCAATGTCGAGATCATGACGCCCGAACACCACGATTTGGTGCTCGCGGTGACCAGCCATCTGCCGCATCTGATCGCCTACACGATCGTGTCGACCGCCGAAGAACTCGAAGGCGTGACGCAATCGGAAGTGCTGAAGTTCTCGGCCGGCGGTTTTCGCGATTTCACCCGCATCGCCGCGTCCGATCCGACGATGTGGCGCGACGTGTTCCTGACCAACAAGGACGCCGTGCTGGAGATGCTCGGCGAATTCCAGGAAGACCTGTCGAAGCTGACCCGCGCCATCCGCCGCGGCGACGGCGACGCGCTGTTCGACCACTTCACCCGCACCCGCGCCATCCGCCGCGGCATCGTCCAGATCGGTCAGGACGAAGCCGCCCCAGACTTCGGGCGGCGGCACAAGCAGCTCGGCCAAGGGGCGGAGTAAGACGCGGAGTAACAAGTCGGCGCGTCCGCCTCTTGCAGATCGAAGTGGTCGTGGACTGATGGGCGCCGCGCCGAAGGGGATTGGCCACGAGATTACGGTTAGCACGGCACCGCTTTGGCAGTCGGATCGCCGGCGGGACCAACGAGCTCAAGGAGCAGTCGCCACGATCTCCTCGAATGCAACACTCCGGGGATGATCGGCGACAGCGGCGTAATACACCAGCCGGAGATGCTTCTCCGCGTCCACGATGAAGGACGAATGATCGAAAGTAACCGGCCCGATCCCGTCGAGCAGAAAGCTCCTTCGGCCCTCGCATTTGCCATGAACGTCGTGTCGTCGCCATAACATCGTGAACGCAGGCGATACGGCCTCGAGGCTCTCCACCAGACTCAGCATGGCGGCATCCTCGGGCGCTTGAGCGAAGTCCCGCCTGAAGCTCGCCAGCACCTGTGGCGCCTGCGCCGTCCAGTCCAGCATGCGACCGCTCAGGCGGTCGTCACCGAACAACATCCAGAGCATATTGCGCTCCGATGGATTGCGATCGGCGAAGCCGAATAGTTGTTGTGCCGCGACGTTCCAACCGATCACATCCCAGCGCAGGTTGAGGATGAAAGCGGGCCGGAGCGTCAGATCGTCAAGCAGGCGACGAACCAACGGAGACAGTTCGCACCATGCGTGACCGGCCATTGGTGGCGGGCGCTGATGGGCAAGCAGAAACAAATGTCTGCGCTCGACCTCGTCAAGTTTCAGAACACGCGCGACGTTGTCGAGAAAAGCCGCCGACACCTTGATGGTACGGCCTTGTTCAAGCCATGTGTACCAGGTGATGCCAACGCCAGCCAGCGCGGCCACTTCCTCGCGGCGCAGCCCCGGGGTGCGGCGCCGTTTGCCCGACGGCAATCCGACATCGAGCGGCGACAGGCTCTCTCGTCGCCGGCGCAAGAAATCCGCCAATTCGACGCGTGTCCGATCAAGACGGCTTTCGATCATATCGCTCTCAGTAACAGCATAACTTAATCCATAGTAACAGATAAAATTGCGTGCGAGGCAACCTTCATCGCTTCTGGAGTTGCCATGACTACCGATATTTCGACGCGCTCTTCCGCCGCACCCTGCTCGCCCCGCACAAGCCCCTCCGGACTGGCACTCGCAATCCTGTTGCTCGGAGGATTCTTGACTGTCTTCGACCTGTTCGTCGTCAACGTCGCAATTCCGTCGATGCAGCGCAGTCTCGGGGCCGATTTTGCCGAGATCGGTTTTGTCATCGCCGGCTACGAGCTGGCCTTTGGCGTTCTGCTGATCGCGGGCGGTCGGCTGGGCGATCGTTACGGCCGGCGCCGGCTGTTCTCGGTCGGCATGATCGGTTTTGCTGCAACCTCGCTCCTGTGCGGCATCGCGCCCGATATCGAGAGCCTGATATTCGCGCGGTTCTTGCAGGGCGCAGCAGGCGCGATGCTGTTCCCACAGATCTACGCTTTGTTGCGAGTGATGTATGACGAGCGGGGGCGCAGCCGGGCCTTCGGCCTGCTCGGCATGACTCTCGGCTTGGCGGCAATCTCCGGCCAGGTGCTCGGCGGGCTCATCGTTGCCACCGACCTGTTTGGGTTGGGCTGGCGAATGATCTTTCTCGTCAATTTACCGATCGGGATCACCGCCGCGCTTCTGGCGCAGCACATCCCGGAATCCCGCACGGCGAACGCGCCTGGCGTGGATTGGCTTGGAATCTGTCTCGCCACAGCAGGGCTTCTGTTCCTGCTGCTGCCGTTGCTCGAGGGGCCGAATCTCAAGTGGCCGCTCTGGACTTTTGCCAGCGGAGCTGCGGCCTTTGCCCTGATAACGACATTCCTGCGGTGGGAGGATCAGCTCGGAAAGCAGGGCGGTGATCCGACGATCGACATCCGCCTGTTCCGAAATACCAACTTCTCTATCGGCTCGCTTGTGGTCTTCCTGATCTATTCGACCGCCACGTCGCTGTTCTTGAGCTTCGCGCTGCTGGTCCAGTCGGGATTCGGATTGACTGCGTTCGAAAGCGGCCTGCTGTTCGCACCGGCCAGCGTCGGATTCGTGATTGCCTCGCTGCTGGCGCCGGCACTGGTAGTCCGGTTCGGACCCATCGTCCTTGTGTTCGGAGCGTTGACCTATGCCGGGGGCATCGGATGGCTGATTGTGACCGGCAACAGCCTCACGGATCGCGGCGATGTATTTGCCTTGCTTTCGCCGCTCATCCTGTTCGGCTTCGGACAGGGCCTCTCGATGACGCCGCTCCTGAACATGGTGATCGGCACCGTTGCGGAGCGCCATGCCGGCATGGCTGCAGGAATCATCTCGACGATGCAACAGATCGGAGGCGCCTTTGGCGTATCCATTGCCGGCATGTTCTTCGTCGCCATCGTTGCGGCAAAAGACTCCAGGATCGTCGCGCGTCCACTTGATTACGCTGACGCTTTCGCCGGCGCGATGCTCTACAATTTTACAGCGGTGATTAGCGCCGCCATCCTGCTCGTTTTGATATCACGCCGTAAACCGCAGTGATGCGCGGCCTCGCGCCGCAGCGGTCGCGCGCAACTCGGAATAACGAGCCGAGAAATGTGGGTGCGAAATCCCGGGCTCCACTTTAGATCTAGCCGGATCACTCCGGCTCACAACCACTTCTTCCACTTGAAGAACATGTACGGCAGCACCGCGGCCAGCAGCATCATGCCGAGTGCCATGGTGTACCCGTGCTGCCATTCGAGCTCGGGCATGATCTTGAAGTTCATGCCGTAGATCGAGGCGATCAGCGTCGGCGGCATCAGCACCACGGCCATCACCGAGAACAGCTTGATGATGTTGTTCTGCTCGAGATTGACGACGCCGAGCATCGCATCGAGCGTGAAGGTGATCTTGTTCGACAGGTAGCTGGCGTGGTCGGTCAGCGACAGCACGTCGCGCTGCATGGTCTTGAGCTGGGTGCGCAGTTCCTTGGTGCGTTTGACGCCGTCGCCCTCGACCGAGAGGAACGCCACCACCCGGCCGATCGAGACCAGGCTTTCCCGGACCTTGGAAACCAAGTCGCCCTTGCGGCCGATCGCGATCAGGATGTCGGAATAGCGCTTGGGGTGGCCGGTACGGGCCGCCCCTTCCGGCTCGAAAATCTGGCGGCTGACGTCATCGACGTCGGCGCCGGCGCGCTCCAGGATGTCGGCGCAGCGGTCGATCACCGCGTCGAGCAGTTCGAACAGCACGCTTTCGCCGCTGCTGCCCGAGCCGGGAGCCCGTGCCAGCCGGCTTTCGACCACCGCGAACGGGCGCGGCTCGTCATAGCGCACCGTCACCAGCCGGCGGCCGGCCAGAATGAAAGTCACCGGCGACAGCCGCGGCGAGGTAGTGTCGGCACCACACATCAAGCTGGCCGTCATGTAGCGGGCGCCGTTCTCGATATAGAGACGGCTGGAGATCTCGATCTCCTGCATGTCTTCCCGGGTCGGAACCTCGATCCGCGCCAGCCGCTCCACCGCCTTGTCCTCGTCGGCCGTCGGCCGATCGAGGTCCACCCACACCGTGTCCTCAGGCAGCGCCGCGAGATCCTCCGCAGTGGCGCGCTTCAGGGTGGCTTCGGCGGGGGCGAAGAAAGCAAGCATGGCAACTCCAGGCTGGGACAGAATTGGTCAGAGGGGGCGCGGCCGGGGACCGCGGCCGCCGGCGGCAAGTGTGACACAGCGCGGCGGGACAGCCGACGCATTTTGTGGCCAGGGCGTGGCAGCGGCATGACAATGCACCGCCGAACACCGCACCCGTTGCTCGAAAATTAATCGGCGGCCGGATTCTATGCGGCAGAAATGCAACAACGCTGCGGCCACGTTACGAACGGCTCGCCGAAATGCTGGCAAACCAGCGGGTTTGCGAGATACTAACAAGAAGAATCGTGGAGTTTCGCGGTGTCTCCCGGCGTGCGGTGGCGCGCCTGATCGTGATTGGAATTGATAATGGCCTTGAACGGAACGAAGCTGGGACTGCTGGCGCTTGCCGGCTTGCTGCTGTCGGGTTGCATGCAGACGACCTATCAGGCCGCCCCGGAAGCCAACCTGAAACCCAATGACAAGGCCCAGCTCGCCAAGGCGCGCTACGCCAAGGTGTCGGTGCCGGAACCGTTCCGTCGCGCGATCGTCGATTATCATCGCAAGGAAGCCCCCGGTACCATCGTTGTCGATTCGGACAACCACTTTCTGTATTACGTGCTCGATAACGGCAAGGCGCTCCGCTACGGCGTGACCGTGGGCGAAGAGGCGCTGGCGTTCTCCGGCATCGCCCGGGTCGGCAACATGGCCGAATGGCCGAAGTGGACCCCGACCGCCGACATCCACAAGCGAATCGAAGGCTTGCCGGCTTCGGTGCCCGGTGGCATCGACAACCCGCTCGGTGCCCGCGCGCTGTATCTCTACCAGGGCAACAAGGACACCCTGTTCCGGATCCACGGCACCAACCAGCCGGAATATATCGGCGCCTCGATCTCCTCGGGCTGCATCCGCATGACCAACGAGGACGTCATCGACCTGTACAATCGGGTGAAGATGGGCACCATCGTCGTTGTGCTCGACCCGAAGCAGGGCGACTCGCCGATGAACTCGAAGATGGCCCTGCAGGGCGGCAGTGGCACCGCGACCCAGTAATCGTGCCGCGGCTCACCCCGCCAGAGTTTGAAAAAGCGCCGGTTTACCGGCGCTTTTTTTATTGGCGGTGAGGTGATGGTGGGGCTCGGCCCAGCGGTGGGCCGCACATGATCCGCGGTGGCTCCGCAGTTGCTGAGCGCTCCCTCGCCCCGTGCGCGGTAAGCCTCGCTGCGGGTAAAGGGCGCCTCGCCGCGGGGAAAGATCAGGCCGGTGGTCGTGTCGGCGCCGGCTTGCTGCGAGCCGCTGGCTTTGCGGCCGGTGCCGCTTGCGGCTTGAGGTCGATCGGCTTGCTCGCGGCCGGCTTCGCAGCGCCAGCTTTGGCCTTGGCGCGCTTGGTCGGCTTCGGCGGCGCAGGCGGCGGGGTCTCGGCCTGTTCGCGTTCGGCCTCCTCGGCCGGGACCTGCTCGGCAGCCTCGGGCTGTGACGGAGCAGCTTGCTGCGGCGCGCGCTCCTCGTCGGCGGCGACTTCGCGCGGCGGCGCTTCGGCCGGGCGCGGCAGCGGCATCACCGGGGCAATATTCGGCAGCCCCTCGTACAAGGCCCATTGGCACATCCGGTAGCCGCCGCGGCGCTCGGCGAGATCGAGGTGGATGTGGTCCTCGTGATAGCCGTCCGAGCCCGGGCCGAGCACGGTGGTGAAACGCGCGCACACCGACTGCATCACCGCTTCGCGGGGGCGCGCGGGGCGTCGCGGTCGGTCAGCGAAATCATCCGCCCGTCGGCCAGCTTGATGCCGCGGACGTCGAGCGCGTTGGCGCGGCCGTGCTCGCTGAGCTTGGCACCGCGCACCCGGTTGCGGCCGCGGCACTCATAAGAATCGAAATTGTCGAGATCGGCGACCCGGCTGCCGAGCGAGGCGCCCAGCGGCGCGATGTCGGCGCGCACCCAATCGGCGATCGCCCGCGCCATCCCGCAGCGCAGGGTCGCGGCCGGGGACACCGACACGCGGCGGCCGTCCGGCAGCACCACCGCTTCGAGCCGCACCAGATCCGGCCCGCCGCAGGCGCCCGGCCCGGTGATATCCGGAATGCTCGGCGCGATCGCGATCTGCTCGGTCAGCGCCAGCCGGCATTCAGACGGCGGCTTGGCAGCCGGCGCCGCGTCGGCTCTGGCGGCGGGCGCGCTGTCCGGCGCAGCGGCTTCGGCGGGCGCTGACTCGTCCTCGCCGGGCTCGGCCTCGCGTGCATTGATCTGCGGCGCTTCGGCCGGACGCGGCTTCGGCAGCGGCACGTGTTCTCGCGCGCCGGCGGCCGAGGTGCCGCCTGCAACCAGCGCGATCATCAGCACCCAGAATGGCGCTTTGCCGCGGAGCGCCTGAAAACAAGACCGTTTTCCGCAAAGCGGGTAAGCGCTAAAGTCAGCACCAATCCCAAGGGGATAACGAACAGGAGGAAAATTCGGATGCTTGGACTGATGCAAGACTGGCCTTTGCTGTGTCATCGGATCATCGAGCACGCGGCCCGGATCCACGGCAACCAGGAGGTGGTCACCCGCTCGGTCGAGGGTCCGATCGTCCGCACCACCTATGCGCAGATCCATCAGCGGGCACTGAAAGTCAGCCAGATGCTGGACCGCGCCGGCATCAAGCTCGGCGACCGTGTCGCGACGATCGCCTGGAACACCGCCCGGCATTTGGAATGCTGGTACGGCATTATGGGAATCGGCGCGATTTGCCATACGGTCAATCCGCGGCTTTTTCCGGACCAGATCGCCTGGATCGTGAACCACGCCCAGGACCGGGTGATGATCACCGATCTCACCTTCATCCCGGTGCTGGAGAAGATCGCCGACCAGATTCCGAGCGTTGAGCGCTTCGTCGTGCTCACCGACGCCGAGCACATGCCGCAAACCACGCTGAAGAACGCGATCGCGTATGAAGAGTGGCTGAAGGAAGCCGACGGCGATTTCGAATGGAAGACGTTCGACGAGAACACCGCGGCGGCGATGTGCTACACCTCGGGCACCACCGGCGATCCGAAGGGCGTGCTGTATTCGCACCGTTCCAACGTGCTGCATGCGCTGATGGCCAACAACCCCGACGCGCTCGGCACCCGCGCCGCCGACACCATGCTGCCGGTGGTTCCGCTGTTCCACGCCAATAGCTGGGGTATCGCGTTCTCGGCGCCGTCGATGGGCACCAAGCTGGTGATGCCCGGCGCCAAGCTCGACGGCGCGTCCGTCTATGAGCTGCTGTCGACCGAGAAGGTCACCCACACCGCCGGCGTGCCGACCGTGTGGCTGATGCTGCTGCAATACATGCAGAAGGAAAAGCTGACGCTGCCGCATCTGAAGATGGTGGTGTGCGGCGGCTCGGCGATGCCGCGATCGATGATCAAGGCGTTCGTCGACATGGGCGCCGAAGCGCGCCACGCCTGGGGCATGACCGAGATGAGCCCGCTCGGCACGCTCGCCACGCTGAAGCCGCCGTTCGACCAGACCACCGGCGACGCCCGGCTCGACGTGCTGGCGACCCAGGGCTACCCGCCGTTCGGCGTCGAGATGAAGATCACCGACGACGCCGGCAAGGATCAGCCGTGGGACGGCAAGACCTTCGGCCGCCTGAAAGTCTCGGGCCCGGCGATCGCCAAGGCGTATTATCGCGTCGACAAGGAGATCCTCGACGACGCCGGTTTCTTCGACACCGGCGATGTCGCGACCATCGACAAGGACGGCTACATGCGGATCACCGACCGCTCCAAGGACGTGATCAAGTCCGGCGGCGAGTGGATTTCCTCGATCGACCTCGAAAACCTCGCGGTCGGCCATCCCAAGGTGGCGGAAGCGGCGGTGATCGGCGTGTATCACCCGAAATGGGACGAGCGCCCGCTGTTGATCTGTCAGCTCAAACCCGACGTCACCTGCACCCGCGACGAGATCCTGCAGTACATGGACGGCAAGATCGCCAAATGGTGGATGCCCGACGACATCGTCTTCGTCGACGCCATCCCGCACACGGCCACCGGCAAGATCCTGAAAACCGCGCTGCGCGATCAGTTCAAAACCTACACGCTGCCTGGGGCAGCGGCGTAGGCACTCGGTCAGGGCGCAGGCTCACTGCCCGGGTCGCCCTCACCCCAACCCTCTCCCGCAAGCGAGACCTCTGCAAAACCTGACTGTTCTATCCAGATGTGATTCACTTGCGCTTAGTCGGAGGTGAACGGGATGGCGCAGGACAGTTTCATTGAGGCTTTGCTGCCGGCGGGCTTTGGGCGCAACGAGCGGCTGGAGCGCATTTCGGGCCTGCTCGATTGGGGCCGTCTTGCCGTCCTGATCCGGAAGGTGCGGCCGGGCGAGACCGGTCGGCCGCCCTACGAGCCGCTGACAATGTTCAAAGCCTTGTTGCTGCAGCAGTGGTACGGACTGTCCGACCCCGGTCTCGAAGAGGCCCTGCTCGACCGAGTTTCGTTCCGGCGCTTCTGCGGGTTCGCGCTGGATGCGCAGACACCCGACGAGACGACGCTTTGCCGGTTTCGCAATGCCTTGCAGCAGGCCGGCCTGGGAGACGCCCTGTTTCAGGAAGTTCTCCGGCAGCTCGAAGCGGCTGGATATGTCTTGAAGACAGGGACTTTGATCGACGCAACCCTGGTTCAAAGTTCAGGGCGGACGCCTGCCTCGGGATCGACCCCGCGCGAGGTCGAGAGCCGCTCGTCACACGATCCGGAAGCCAACTGGACAAGGCAGGGCCCCAAGCGCCAGCTGTTCTTCGGCTACAAGGCGCACATCGCAATCGATCAGGGATCGGGGCTGATCCGGGCCCGCAAACTGACCGGGGCGAAGACGTATGAGAGCCAAGTCGCCGACGATCTCGTCCTCGGCGACGAGAAGGCGGTCTATGCCGACAAGGCCTACGAGAAGCGTGCGCGCCGCCAAGCCCTCAAAGCTCGTGGCATCAAGGATCGCATCCAGCATCGTCGCAACAAACACCAGAAGACGCTGCCGCGATGGCAGGCCGTACGCAACAAGCTGATCGGGCGCGTGAGGCAGGCGATCGAACGGACCTTCTCGCAACTCAAAGGCCGCTACGGCTTCACCCGCATGCGCTACGCCGGCATCACCGCCAACGCATTCCACCTCGATCTAATCTCGATCGCCTACAACCTGCGAACCGCAGCCGCCATCCGCTGACCAATCTCCGGCCACGGCGGCCGAAACCGCCGCTCGCAGCCAAATCGCATCACGCCATCACCCCTCCAGCTGCCAACTCGCCAAATCAACAAGTTTCGCAGAGGTCTCGCAAGCGGGAGAGGGAGCGCGCTGCGGTTGGGGCAATTACTTACCTTCCCAACTAACAGAGTGACTCCTCGTCCGCCGCGCCCTAACCTCTCCCCGCTCTTGGCGGGGAGAGGTCGGATCGCATCGTGAGATGCGATCCGGGTGAGGGGCATGGCAATGCGTGGGCCCAGCCGAAAGACCATCGGATTTGCACGGCGGCTGCGCGGCAATCAGACCGACGCTGAGAGCGCGTTGTGGCATCGCTTGCGCAATCGCCAGATCGACGGACGCAAATTCGTCCGGCAGATGCCGATCGGCTACTACATCTGCGACTTTGTCTGCCGCGAGCGGATGCTGATCGTCGAGGTCGATGGTGGCCAGCATGCGGGCTCATCCCGCGACGCCGTTCGCGACCGATTCCTCCGCGAAAAGGGCTACCGCGTGCTGCGGTTCTGGAACAACGAAGTGCTTGGCAATGCTGAGGGCGTGCTGGACGTGATCGCGGGCGCGCTCCGGGATCACGGCCAGCAGGACGAAGCTGGCTGAGCGCGCCAGCGTCTTTGAGGCCGTGCCCAGCCCCTCACCCCACCCCTCTCCCCGCCAAGAGCGGGGAGAGGGAGCGCGCTGCGTTCGCGACAACTACTTACCTTCACGGCGGACGAGGCGATTCTCGTCCTTGGGTCCCGATCGCCCTCTAACTCTCCTACAGAACGGCCGCCCTGCGCGCCCGTCAGACAAGCGGTTTCCTCTCCGGCCTTGAATTCGGCTGCCGCCCGTGGTCTCAACGGAGGCTCCTGCGGCGCGATGTCTGCCGCGATCAACCCGGCAGTCGTGACGCGATGGCGCGCAGATTTTCCGCTCCGTATCTGAAGGAGCCCGTCTCCGGACTCGCCACCTGGGCCCGCAATCTCGCGGTGTTCTCCGCGGTGGCGACGCTGGTGTCGATCGGTGTGGTGCGATTCGGCTTTCTCGAAATGCGCCCGGCGATGGCCACCTGGTTCGGCGCGCTGGCGCTCGCCGGGGTGTCGATCCTGCTGGCGCTCGCCGGCTTCGCGGCGATCTGGCAGAACGGCTCGCGCGGCATCCCGCGCATTCTGCTGGCGCTGCTGCTCGACGCGCTGATCCTCGCTTACCCGGCCTATCTCGGCTGGCAGTACCGCAGCCTGCCGGCGATCCACGACATCACCACCGATTCGATCGATCCGCCGCAGTTCGAGACCCTGGCGCGGCTGCGGGTCGGCGACGACGTCAACACCGCGGTCTATGCCGGCCTGTACTCCGCCGAGCGGCAGCGCGCCGCCTATCCGAACATCGAGACGCTTCAGGTCGAGATGCCGGTTCAGCGCGCCTATGACATCGTGCTGCAACTGGTGAACCGGCGGAAATGGCGGGTGGTCGACGAGCGCCCGCCGCAGCTGCCGAAGCGCGAAGGCCATATCGAGGCGGTGGCGCGAACCACCATCCTGAGCCTGCCCGAGGACGTGGTGATCCGGCTGCGGCCGGACGGCGAGGACACCCGGATCGATATCCGATCGTCGTCGCGCTATTTCGAAAGCGACCTCGGCAGCAACGCGGCGCGGATCGCCAAGCTCACCGAGGACATCAACACCGCGGTCGAGAACGCGCCGACCCCGAAGGCCGATCCGGCCGCCAAGCAGCCGGCCAAGGCGAAGGCCAAGAAGTAATCAGGCGCCGGCACGATCCGCGCGCCGACGCCCGCAATGGACTGAATTCAGCAGAGGCCGAAACCCGCGCCGCTTACTTGTCGGCGCCGCCGAGCGCCTGCTTGCACGGATCGGACAGCGCGCTGAAATTGTCGTTCAGGCACTTCTTGATGCGGCCGCCACCGGGCGACACCCCGTTGCAGAGCTTCTGATAGTCCGCCTTGCAGGCTTCGCGCGCCGCACCGCGATCCTGCGCGCTCGCCATCTGCAGCGTCAGCATCAGCGCCGCGACCACGCAGGCGGCGGCGAGCGTCGCCCGCACCAGCACGTCGGGCGCCCGGAACAGCGGCGCCGGACGATCGGACCGATTCGAAGTGTTCATTCGTTGCACCATGGCGAATCCTTGGGTTCGAAGTGGACGCCGTCGCGGCGGATGTAGTTGATACCTTCGAGCCCGTCCGATCCTTCGCGCGCCAGGTCAGCGAAACAGCCGGCCGGCGAGTTGCCGGCGTCCTTCCGGAGAAATCTGCTCCAGCGTCTCGACGAAGGTGTCGATCATCGCGTCGCCGACCTTGCTGCGCTTGTCGCGCGCGTTCTCGACCGCAGCGCGGAGCGCCGGCTTGTCGAGCTCGGGCTTCGCGGCGAGATTCAAGGTGGTGCGCAGCGCCGCTACATAGTCGCGCTGCAGCGGCTGCAGCGTCACTTGCTTGGCGTTGAAGTTGCGCCACAGGATGTCGGCATCGGCCGGCGGCAGGCGCGAAGCGACGCGCTCGATCAGCCGCATCGGCATGCCGGCATGCGGGGGCGTCCATTGCGGCCGCAGCCACTGCGCGCCGATATAGGCGCCGAGCGCGACGTTGATACACAGCGAGGCCAGCAGCAGCCAGCGCTCCGGGGTGAAGCGGCCGAACGAGATCGTCATTGTGGACTCCACAGCGGCACGGCGGAGGAATCGAACACCGCATCCATCGCCGCGATCGCCTCCTGCGAATGGTGATAGGGTAGCGTGCCGGCGAGCCACAGGCCGACCAGCGCCGAGCAGGCGAGGCTGCCGACCGGCAGCAGCGAGGTGGGCTGCAGCAGCCGGCGATACCAAGGCTCGCGCGCTTCGCCGGCGCCGATCCGTTGCAGCACCCCCAGCGCGACCCGCCCTGCCCGAGCCGGCACCACCTCCGGCGGCATCGCCAGCAGCGCGTCGAACGCGCTCGCTTCGCGCAGCACCGCCGCACCCGGTTCGGTGGCGGCGACCAGTCGCGCGGCGCTCCGCGCCTCCGCCGGCCAGCGTTCGATGTCGCCGCCCCAAGTGTCGGCCAACTGCCTGAATTGATCGAGCGTCATGCCCGCCTCCTGTCGTCCTGTCGTTTCTCGACTGCTTTCTTGAGCGTCAGCCGCGCCCGTCCGAGCAGCGACTCGAATGCCTTCGGGCTGAGATTCATCGCGCGGGCGGCCTCTTCGCCGGACAGCCCTTCCATATGAAACAGCGCGATCGCGCCGCGCTGCCGCTCCGGCAGGTCGGCCAGTGCCACCTCTAGCAGCCGCTGCTGCTGCGCGGCGATCAGGGCTTCGACCGGCGCCGGGTCGGCCGACGCCACCTCGGCGGCGTCCTCGATCGGCGCATGCCGCGGCTTGCGGGTGCGATCGAAGCTGAGGTTCAGCACGATCCGGTACAGCCAGGTCGAGAACCGCGCGATCTTCGGATCGAACGACGATGCCTTATTCCAGACCCGCAGAAACGCCTCCTGGCCGATATCGTCGGCTTCGGCGGGATCGCGGACGATGCGCTGCGCGAGCCGGATGGCGCGGGGCATGTGTCGCGCCATCAGCACGCGAAAGGCCTGCTGCCGGCGCTCTGCGACCGCCAGCATCAGCACCTCGTCGCTATCGTGTTCGATGCTCAACGGTCGCAGCCCGCCGGCCTGAACCGGCGCCGCGCGGTCGAGCTTGATGATGACAGCCGACACGCGGTCAGCACGGCCGCCAGGCGCCGGCGATCCAGCATTGCCGCGGCACCGGCACCAGGGGCGCGCCCGCGACCACCACCGGCGCGCCGTAAACCGGCGCCACTGCATACGGCCGCACCACATAATAAGGTGCGGGCCGGTAGTACGGCCGGCGATAATAGCCGCAGCCGGGGTACACCCCGACGCCGCGCCAGCCGCCCCGGACGCAGGCCACCGTTTCGATCGGCAGCGCGGTTGCGGCGGCAACCGCCGCCGAGGGGCTCACGGGGGCCAGCGGCGCCGCGATCGCGGCCGAACCGGCGAAGGCCAGTGTTGCAGAGACGGCGAGCGCCGCAGTCCTGATCGGTTTGCGCATCACGACATCCTTCCCTGGTTGGAGCCAGACCCGGTGAGCCGGGCCGATGTCGGGAATACGGGACCAAGGGGGATTTCCTTCGCGAGGGCGGTGACAGGTCTGCGACTAAAGGTATCACTTCGTAGAATACCGGAGTACGGAATGCTCAATCACGGTATCCATGTGTAGAATTCCGAACCATTCTCAAGCTGAAGTTGAGTAGCACTCCTATTAGTTGAGACCCGTCTTTACTAAAACGATAATGTTTGGATCGCATGGTTTGTGGAAATACTGGCCCTGCTACCTATTCGTCGCAACGGCCAGACCTGCTGATACCCTTGGGTGACACAGGAGATCTCCTCATCCGCATCCGCTGGGCGTTGCGTGCGCGCGCCCGACGAGTCCGGACCGATCAGCATCGCGATGTCGATGCGATCCCGAGTGAGACGCGAGGCAAGACACAGGGCGCGAGCCGGCCTGTGAGCACCCATCGGAAATTATGCTGCGCACGGACCGGCTGCGAGGCCGGCCGCATGTTGTTATTTTGGAGCACGATTAATGCTGTCTCGACTGCACTTGACGATCGGCCGACGCATCTACTTGCTGATCGGCCTCGGTTTTATCGGCCTTCTCGGCCTCACATTGCTGGATTCCCGCGAGCTGGCGACCGGCCTGCAGCAACAGAAGCAGATCGAGCTCCGACATCTTGCCGAACTGGCGGTCAGCTTCGTCAAGGACGAACATGATGCCGCACAGCGCGGTGAGATCAGCACCGACGAGGCGCAGAAGCGCGCCCAGGCGCGGATCGCCAAGCTGCGCTATGGCGGCAACGAGTACTTCTTCATCACCGACATGCAGAGCAAAATGCTCATGCATCCGATCGCCAAGCAGTTGATCGGGCAGGATCAATCCAATGCCAAGGACCCGAACGGCAAGATGCTGTTCGCCGAGATGGTCAACACGGTTCGCCGCAGCGGCAGCGGCTTCGTCGACTACGTCTGGCCGAAGCCGGGCTCCGACAAGCCGCAGCCGAAGCTGACCTTCGTGACCGGCTTCGAACCGTGGGGGTGGGTGATCGGCACCGGCGTCTATATCGACGACCTCGACGCCCAAACCTGGAACGCGATGCAGCACTCGCTGATCGCAGCCGCCCTGGTGCTCCTGATCACCATCGCGGTGTCGGTGTTCATCGCGCGGCGGATCACCAAGCCGATCCTGGCGATGACGGGCGCGATGAAGGATCTGGCCGGCGGCCGCATCGACATCGAGGTGCCGGGCATCGGCCGCCACGACGAAATCGGCGAGATGGCGGAAGCCGTCGAGGTGTTCAAGGTCAACGCGCAGGAACGCCGGCGCCTCGAAGGCGAGCGGCAGGAGATGGAAGCGCGCGCCGAGGCCGAGCGCCGGGCCCACGCCAATCAGGTCGCCGAAGCGTTCGAACGCGCCATCGGCGAGATCGTCGAGACCGTCTCGGCGGCCTCGGACGAACTCGAAGCCTCGGCCACCACGCTGACCCGCACCGCCGAGCAATCGCAGGAACTCGCGACCGCCGTGGCCGCGGCCTCTGAAGAAGCCTCGACCAACGTCCAGTCGGTGGCGTCGGCGACCGAAGAGATGTCGTCCTCGGTCAACGAGATCAGCCGCCAGGTCCAGGAATCCGCCCGGATCGCCCACGAGGCGGTCGACCAGGCGCGTCAGACCAACGGCCGGGTCGAAGAGCTCGCCAAGGCGGCGTCCCGGATCGGCGACGTGGTCGAACTGATCAGCACCATTGCGGGTCAGACCAACCTCTTGGCGCTCAACGCCACGATCGAGGCGGCGCGCGCCGGTGAAGCCGGCCGCGGCTTCGCGGTGGTTGCCAGCGAGGTCAAGGCGCTGGCCGAGCAGACCGCCAGGGCCACCGGCGAGATCACGCTGCAGATCAACGGCATCCAGGCGGCGACAGACCAGTCGGTCGCGGCCATCAAGGAGATCGGCGAGACCATCGCCAAGATGTCGGAGATCTCGTCGACGATCGCCGCTGCGGTCGAGGAGCAAGGCGCAGCGACGCAGGAGATCTCCCGCAACGTCCAGCAGGCTTCGCTCGGCACCCAGCAGGTGTCGTCGAACATCGCCGATGTGCAGCGCGGCGCCACCGAGACCGGCGCGGCCTCGTCCCAGGTGCTTGCGGCGGCGAAGTCGCTGTCCGGCGACTCCACCCGGCTCAAGGTCGAAGTCTCGAACTTCCTGGACTCGGTCCGCGCGGCCTGACCGTCTCCGATCCCATTACTGCGGCCGGCGCCCCCCAAGGCGCCGGCCGTTTGCATTTCGGGGTCATTAAGCCGGCCCGCCTGCCCCTACCCGTAACCGCACGAGGTCTTGGTAAAGCCGGCATTAACCAAGCCCGTTTACAGATTGGTGAGGTTCCACCGTCGCCGCCTCTCGGCGCGACGGATCAGCGCCGGGCGAGGTAAGCGAACAATGGCCCATCCCGGAAGTCTCATCCGCCCGGCGGACAGCCGACCGGCGATCGATTCGGCCCTGCGGCCGCAATCACCGCTGCGCGAGCTGTTCGCTCCGCTGGACCAGCTGCTCGCCTGCGGCGGCGATGCCCGGATCGACCTCGATCCCGCGACCCGCCGCAACGCCTATGGCTGCAGCCTGTCGCCGGCGCCGGAGATTCCCAGTTTCTCGTCCTGCACCGCCAGCACGATCTCGCTGCGGGGCTACGAAGCCGCCAGCCGCGCCCGCGACGCGCTGATGTCATCGGCGATGCTGCATGGCCTGATCGAATGCTTCGATGACCGCGTCGAAGCGATGCGCGGCGAATTGAAAGCGCTGCTCGGGCTCGATCACACCGCCACCGAGATCGTGTTCACCTCCTCCGGCACCGACGCGCAGTTGGTGGCGCTGGCGATCACCCGCGCCCTGCTCGGCGACGACCTCGTCAGCGTGATCGCGGCCTCCGATCAGACCGGCACCGGCACCGCGTTCACAGCCCGCGGCCTTCACTTCGGCGCCCGCAGCGCCAATGGAGTTGTCGCCACGCGCGGCGCACCGATCGCCGGACTCGGACCGGTCCGCAGCATCGGACTGCGATTGCGCGACACCGACGGCCGCATCCGCTCGCCCTCGACGCTGGACGCCGAGACGCTCGACATCGTCGAATCCGCGGTGGCGCAAGGCGCGCGGGTGATGCTCGAAGCGATGGACTGCTCCAAGCTCGGCCACACCGGCCCGAGCGACCGCTGCCTCGCCGAGATCGCCACACGCTGGCCCGGCCGGGTGCAGATCGTGATCGATGCCTGCCAGGCCCGGCTCGGCAACCGCCGGATCGCGGCGCTGCTCGACCGCGGCTTCATCGTGCTGCTGACCGGATCGAAGTACTTCGCCGGTCCCGCATTCAGCGGCGCGGTGCTGCTGCCGCCGCCGCTCGCCCAAGCCCTCGGCGCGCAGCCGCGGCTGGCGCCGGGACTTGCCGACTATCTCGGCCGCAGCGACTGGCCGCAGCGCTGGCAGGCGCTGCGCGCGCAGTTTCCGGCCGAGCCGAATTTCGGCCAATGGCTGCGCTGGGAAGCTGCGCTCGAAGAGATCCGCGCCTACGCGGCGGTGCCCGCAAAGCTGCGCCGCGATGTCGTACGCCAGCTCGGCGAAGACTTCGCCAAACTGATTGCCGCCTCGCCGTCGGCGCGGCTACTGCCGCCGCAATCCCCCGCCGGGCGCGGGGATGAATTCGCCCGGCCGACGATCTTCGCTTTCACGCTGCACAGCGAGGGACACCCGCTCTCTCTGGCCGACTGCCGCGCGCTGCACCGCGCCCTCGCCGAGGGCACCTCGGGCCACGCCGCGTGCCTGCTCGGCCAGCCGGTCGGCTGGGGCGGCCGTCACGACGACGCGGTGGCGGCGCTGCGGCTGTGTATCAGCGCCCGCCACATCATCGACATTCACGCCGATCCCGGCGCGCAGGGCCGCATCGTCGCGGATGCCGCAGCCGCGATGGCCACGCTCGAAGCGCTGCTGCGCCAGCCCTCTGTTTCCACCGAAAACGCCGCCAAGGAACATCATGTCCACTAACCCCTCCCAGCTTGTCGCCGCCGACCGGATCGGCTTCGCCCGCCTGACCAAGCGCGCCTTCGACGGCGAAAACCTCTACCCGCTGTGGCAGGAGCTGATGAGCAAGACCGACGCCGGCACCGCGACGCCCGGCGAGCAGCTTGATCTGGCGCTGATCACGCAATTGTTCGGCCACAAGCAGGCCGGCCTGTCGGTGCAGACCGAGACGCTGAAGCAGCAGCAGCTGTTCCGCTCGCCCTGCGCCAGCGACAATCCGCGGCTGCGCGTGCTGGCGCTGGCCGCCGACATCGACATGGGCGGCAACACCCCGATCGAATTCCTGCTGCAGGATTCAGGCATTGAACTGCAGACGCTGTATGTGATCGACGGCGTGCCGCTGCCCGATCCGCTGCCGGCGCACGACGTCGCGATCGTGATCGCCTCCGACTCCGACGAATGCATGAGCGCGCTCGCGGCGATCGAAGCGCGCGTCGCCGACTGGCCGGCGCCGCTGCTCAACCCGCCGCACCTGATCCGCCATCTCGACCGCGACAAGCTGTACCGGCTGATCGGCGACATCGAAGGGCTGGAGATCCCCGACACCATCTCGGTCGGACGCGACACGCTGGTCGCCGCCGCCAACGGCTCGGCGATGCTGCCGGAGATGACCGGCGGGGTCGATTTCCCGATCATCGTCCGGCCGCGCGGCTCGCATGCCGGCTTCGGCCTCGCCCGCATCACCGACAGCGTCGCGCTGCTCGACTATCTGCGCGACCGCCAGGAGAGCGATTACTTCATCGCCCGCTACGTCGACTACGCCAGCGACGACGGCCAGTTCCGAAAATATCGCGTCGTGGTGGTGGACGGCAAACCGTATGCCTGCCACATGGCGATCGCCAATCGCTGGGACATCTGGTACCTCAACGCCGGCATGGCCGAGGACGAGGTCAAGCGCCTCGAGGAAGCTGCGTTCTTCCACACCTTCGATTTCGGTTTTGCGCTCCGCCACAAGACCGCGCTCGACGGCATGATCGAGCGGATCGGGCTCGATTACTTCACGATCGACTGCGCCCAGACCCCGCGCGGCGATCTGCTGGTCTTCGAGATCGACAACACCGCGGTGGTCCATGACATGGACAGCCCGGAGCTCTATCCCTACAAGCCGCCGCAGATGCACAAGATCTTCGACGCCTTCGCGTCGATGCTGGAGCGCCGCGTGGCGTCGCGTCTGACGAGCGTGGCGTGAGCGACGCGGACCGCGCCGGCGCGAATGCCGGCGCAACGAGCCTCGATCCTGACAATTGGGACGCGCTGCGCGCCGATGCGCATCGCATGCTCGACGACATGCTCGACTACATCGCGGGCGTGCGTGACCGTCCGGTGTGGCAGCCGATCCCGCCCGCGGTGCGCGCCGGCTTTGCCGAGCCGCTGCCGCGCCAAGGCACGCCGCTGCCCGAAGTGTATCGCCGCTTCACCGACGAGATCGCGCCTTACGCCACCGGCAACGTCCACCCCGGCTTCATGGGCTGGGTGCATGGCGGCGGCACTGCGGTCGGGATGCTGGCCGAAATGCTGGCGGCCGGGCTCAACGCCAATTGCGGCGGCCGCGACCACATCGGCATCGAGGTCGAACGCCAGATCGTGCGCTGGCTGCGCGAATTGTTCGGCTTTCCGCAAACCGCCAGTGGCGTGTTCGTCACCGGCTCGTCGATGGCGAACTTCATGGCGCTGCTGGTCGCGCGCACCGCAGCCGTTGGCCCCCAAGTGCGCGAGGGCGGGCTGCCGGGCGAACGGCTCACCGCTTACGCCTCCGCAGCCGCCCACGGCTGCGTGGTGCAGGCCGCCGATTTGGCCGGACTCGGCCGCGGCGCGCTGCGGCGGATTCCATTCGGCAAGGATCACCGCATCGATATCGACGCGCTGAAACGGCGGATCGCGCAGGATCGCGCCGCCGGCTGTCAGCCGTTCCTGGTGACCGGCTCGGCCGGCACCGTCGATGTCGGCGCGATCGACGATCTCGCAGCGCTTGCAGACCTATGCCGCGACGAAGGGCTGTGGTTTCACGTCGACGGCGCCTACGGTTCGCTCGGCATGCTGTCGGACGAAATCGCACCCAAGCTGAAGGGGCTGTCGGAAGCGGATTCGATCGCGCTCGATTTCCACAAATGGGGCCAGGTCAACTACGACGCCGGCTTCCTGATCGTGCGCGATGGCGAGCAGCACCGGGACACGTTCGCGGCGCCGGCCGCTTACTTGCGGCGCGAGACCCGCGGCCTCGCCGGCGGCTCGCCGTGGCCGTGCGACTACGGTCCCGACCTGTCGCGTGGCTTCCGCGCGTTGAAGACATGGTTCACGCTGAAGACCTTCGGCGCCGACCGGATGGGCGCGATGATCGCCCAGACCTGCAAGGTGGCGCGCTATCTCGAAGCCCGCGTCGAACGCGAGCCGCAGCTCGAGATGCTGGCGCCGGTGACGCTGAACATCGTCTGCTTCCGCTATCGCGCCGCACCGAACGTGATGGACTCGCTCAACGCCGAGATCGTCGCCGACCTGCACGAATCCGGCATCGCCGCGCCATCCTCGACCACGGTCGACGGCGCTTTGGCGATCCGCGCCGCGATCGTCAACCACCGCACAACGTTTGCGGATGTCGACCGGATGGTGGATGCGGTGCTGAAGTTTGGAGCGCAGCGGGCCGAGTAGTCCGCTCTGCACCCATCGAGCTCTGGGACAAATGAGCTCTCGTTCGTCATTCCGGGGCGCCGCGCAGCGGCGAGCCCGGAATCCATAAACACCGCGCTTGCGGTGAAGAACGGCGCCTGACGCGCGGTGCCTTATGGCGAGTCCCGCGAGTATGGATTCCGGACTTGCGCGCGTCGCGCGCAATCCGGAATGACGATGGAGAGGTTGTTAGTTCGCCGTCCAGAACGCCGGCTTGGCGGGCTCCAGCCTTCCGCCGATGCGGACCGGAGCGATCTTGATGGCGAGGCCGGTGGCGTTGTCGGTTTCGACCGCGACGCCGCTCAGCGTGGCATCGCCGTTGGCCGGTTCGAACCGGCCCTGCGGAATCCCGGTGAGGAAGCGATGTACCGGCTCGTCCTTGTGCATGCCGATCACTGAATCATAGTCACCGGTCATGCCGGCGTCGGTCATGTAGCCGGTGCCGTTCGGCAGGATCTGATGATCGGCGGTCGGCACATGCGTATGGGTGCCGACCACGAGGCTGACCCGGCCGTCGCAGAAATGCCCCATGCCCTGCTTTTCGCTCGACGCCTCGCCGTGGAAATCGACCACGATGGCATCGGCAGCATCGCGTAGCGGGCAGGCTTCGAGTTCGCGCGCGATTGCAGCGAACGGATCGTTGAGCGGCTCCATGAACACGCGGCCCATCGCGTTGATCACCAGCACCCGCGCGCCGCTGCGGGTGTCGACCAGCGCGGCACCGCGGCCCGGCGTGTGGCGCGGAAAGTTGATCGGGCGGACCAGACGCGGCGCGCGCTCGATGAACACCAGCGCTTCCTTCTGATTCCAGGCGTGGTTGCCGAGCGTCACGGCGTCGGCGCCGGCATCGATGAAATCGTTGTAGATCGCCTCGGTGATACCAAAACCGCCGGCGGCATTCTCGCCATTGACGATGGTGCAATCGAGCTGCCAGTCGCGGATCAGGCCAGGCAGATACTCGGCGATTGCGGTGCGGCCGGATTTTCCGACCACGTCGCCAATGAACAGAATGCGCAAACTATCGACTCCGGAAAGTGAGCAGGCCTTGCTCCGTTAGCACATAATCCAGCACCACGTCGTGGGCGGCGGCCGGAACGGTGGGGATTTGCTGCATTGCGAACGCCAAGCCGATCGCTACCACCGGCCCGCGCGCGCGCAAATAGTCCAGCGTGCAGTCATAGTGACCGGCGCCGTAGCCGATGCGATGGCCGCTGGCGTCGAATGCGGCGAGCGGCACCAGGACGATGTCGGGCGTCACCTCCGGCGCATCCGGCGACGGCTCCCGAATGCCGAGCACGCTGCGGGGCAACGCATCACCGTCCCGCCAAGCCCTGAACACCAGGGGCGTGCCTTGCCGCGTCACCACCGGCAGCGCCAGCCGGGCACCGCGGGCGGCGAGCGCGTGCATCAACGGAAACGGATCGAGTTCGCCGCGGATCGGCGCATAGCCGGCGACAATCGCTCCGTCCGGCAGCGGCACCGGCAGCCCGCGCGCAGCGATCGCCGCGGCTGCGGCGCTGCGGTCGTCCTCGCTCAATGCCGACCGGCGCGCCAAAGCGGCGGCGCGCAGCGCGGTCTTGGCATCGCTGGGAGCGGCGGAAAGATCGGACATCGGCGGGTTATAGGCGGCCGCGGCGCAGGGATGAAGCTCGGGCGACCGTCAGTCCGGCTTGCCGCCGGACAAGATGGTTAAAGTGCGAGGCCGCGGTGACCGTTGAAGCACTCGATCCCGGAGTTCCCTACGAAAGTAGGTGGGCACCATATGACCGGGTCCACGGACCCGGCCAGGGACAGTTCCCGAAAGGATCGATAAGGCCCCGGGGATATATGGCTCCTGACGCGTCCCGCAGCTTCGCCCTGCCAATGTAGCGATCATACCGCCGGTTCGCCAGCCCGCTCCGGGGAATTCGCGGCAACGATGAACCACCTGACGTGGACAACCGTTTCGGCTATCAAGAGCTGTCCCACGATCGCCACGAAGCTCGGCGACTCAAAGCGAGGACGCTCAACCCGGATCGCCATGGCCTCGAAGTCCAGCACCACCATCGCCCGCAGAGCCCGAACCCGGGCCGAAGCCGATTTCGCGACCTGGCTGATGATGGCCAAGCTCGGCAGCTTCGACACCCTGCCCGACAATGCCCAGAAGGTGCTGAACGGATATCGCGAGCGGCTCGACCGGATGAGCGAAATCGAGTCCAAGACGATCGCGGTGCGCGAGACCTATCAGGCCTATTACAGCGACATGGGCGGCACCGGCGAAGCTCCCGAGCCCGAGCCACGTTCGCCGCCGCCGGCCGACCGCGGTGAGGCGGTGGTCGACAACGTCGTCCGCTTCAAGAAGCCGCAGAAGCCGAAGGTGACGCGGATGGCCGATCGCGGCGCTCGTCCCGCACCATCCGGCGGCGCCGGTCGCCCGATCCCCGCGCTGCTGATCTTCGCCGCCCTGTGCGCGATCGTGGTGGCGTGGAAGTTTCTGACCAAGTAGCGCAGCCGGCAGCTCAGCGCCGACGCCCCAGTTCTCGATACTTGCCCAAACGCACCACGCGCGGACCGCGGCGGAAGATGCCGCCGAGCCGGCCGAGCAGCCGAACGCTGATCACTGCCGCGTAGGAAAACACCGCCGCGAGGAACAGCACGCGCACCGCGGTCTGGAACCAATTCAGGTCCTCACCCGTCATCTGCCGACACCTTCGCAAAGAAGGTCAAGGACAGGTGGACTGAAACGTTCCTCAGCCGAGCCAAGCGCGGGAGACAGCAGCGTGAACGAGAGCGTGAACGACGACGGGCGCGATCAGGCGCCGAACCAGGACAAGGCCGCGGCGGGGCCGCGCAAATCAGCCGAGAAACGCCTGCCGCTGGTCGACAATCTGATCGACATGGTGGTGGACGGCGCGGTCGAGATCACCAAGGTCGCGGCCAAGCGCGCGGTGCGGCGGCTGGTCAGCGGTCCGGTCAAGGCCACGGTGACGAAGGCTGCGGCGCGCGCCGGCCTCGCCGAATTCACCAAGCCCTTGGCCAAGCCCTCGCCGAACAAGAACAAGACCGCCGCGAAGGCGGGAGCAACGTCGGGCGCGAAGACAGCGGCCAAGACCGCGACGAAGTCGGCTGCCAGCAAGTCTGGAGCTTCCAAGGCCAAGACGTCGAAGGCCAAAACGACGAAGTCTAAAACCTCAACGTCAAAGACCGCGTCATCAAAGACCGCCAAGGCGTCGGGCGCGAAGTCCAAGACGACGAAGTCTGCGGCTTCCAAAGCAAAGACGAAGTCCGCGAAGACTGCAAAAACGAAAAAGCGGTGAGAGGACCAGAACGTCAGTTCGACGCCGTAGTGAGCGAAGCCAAGCAATCCAGCGTCTCGCACCGCTGGATTGCTTGGTCGCGGAGATTACATGCCGCGTTCGATCGGCTGTTCGACGGCGCCACCGGCTTCGGCCCAGTCTTTGAAGGCGCCGAGGTTGAACACCTTTTCATAGCCGAGATCCTTCAGCACCTTGCCGGCCAGCGCCGAGCGGCCGCCCGAGGCGCAGTACACGATTACCGGGCGATCCTTGGCGAGGTGCTTGTCGTGGAACGGCGAATCCGGATCGGCGCGGAATTCCAGCATGCCGCGCGAGATGTTGACGGCGCCGGCGACCTTGCCGGTGTTGCCGACTTCCGGCGCATCGCGGACGTCGATCACCAGCGCGCCCTGCTCGATCAGATGGCGTGCGTCGTCGACGCTCACCCGCGGCACCGCGGCGTTGGCGGCTTCCATCATCTGCTTCAACGTGGTCATGGCAGTCTCCTGTGGGACATGGCTCAGCGGATCAGCCAGCGCGGCGTCGCCGCCGCGTAGTCGATCCAGGCGTTGCCGAAACGAATCGCGAGATGGCGCTCCTCGCGGCGAATTGCCAGCCGGTCGACCAGCACCGCCATCAACAAAGCGAGCGGCACGAACCAGCCATTGCCGGCGGCAAGCCCGATGCCGATCAACAGCAGCGTGTTGGCGAGATAGATCGGGTTGCGGCTGAAGCGGAATGGGCCCCAGGTCACCAACCGGTCGGCGGCGCGATGCGGCAGGATGTTGGTGCGGGCAGCCCGCATCGTCAGGATCGCCCAGCCGTCGAGCGCGAAGCCGAGTGCGGCGACAAGATAGCCGGCCCACACCACGATGTCGCTGCGCGGCAAGGGCAGCGGCAGCACCATGCCGAGCCCGATCGCGATCACGGCCGCGATCGCCAGCAGCATCGGCGGCCACGGTAGTTTGTTCGGGCGGGAGCCCTCGGAACCAGTCATTGCAACTCGTCGGCGTACATTCGATCAACCGAATATATCGGTGGTCATGCCGATATACCAGCCGGCCGCTTCACGCGCCTGCTTGGCGCGGAGCTGCGGGCTCTCGTCGAGCTGCGAGGTATAAGGGTCGGACATCACGATCTTGCCGTCCTGCGGCGTATAGCGCGCGCCGTTCTTGATCGCGTCATCGGGTGCGATGTCGCTCCAGCAATGGTTGGTGAAGCGCACCGGCATCCGGCGGTCGCCGATCAGATCGGCGCGGATGATCATCGCGGCGGTCTTGCCCTCGTTGTTGGCGGCGAAGCCGGACTTGGGAAACTCGCCGCCGGTCGCAGAATCGCCGATCACATGGATCGAGGGATCGATCAGCGACGCCATGGTGCCGGCATCCACCGGGCAGAATCCGCTGGCATCGGCGAGCCCGGCGTCGCGGCCGAGCTTGCCGGCGATCTGCGGCGGGATGACATTGACCAGCGCCGCCTTGTGGGTCTCGAAATCGGTGGTCACGGTCATCGCCTTCGGATCGACAGCCTTGATGCCGCCGTGGATGGTTGGATCCTGCCACTCGATTATGCCGGAGTAGTGCCGCTCCCAGCCGTCGATGAACAAGGTCTGCATCGCGAAGTGATCCTTGGCGTCGAGGATCACGATGCGTGCATTCTTGACGCCGCGGCTCTTCAGCGCGTGCGCCATCATCGAGGCGCGTTCGTACGGCGCCGGCGGACAGCGATACGGATTCGGCGGCGCGATGATCACAATCAGAGCACCATCGCCGAGCGCATCGAGCTGGCTCTTCAGCAGTTGAAATTGCGCGCCGCCGCGATAGCCGTGCGGCATCCGCTCGGCAGCGGCTTCGGAATAGCCGGGGACCGCATCCCAGCGGAAGTCGATCCCCGGCGACAGCACCAGCCGGTCGTAGCCGAGCCGCGCGCCACTGGCGGTGCGCACTTCCTTGTTGTCGCGATCGATCGCCGAGACCTGGTCGAACACTAGGCCGACGCCATGCGCGGCGACGCCTTCGTAGCCGAACGTCAGGGTGTCGAACGACTTCAGGCCGCCGAGATACAGATTCGAGGTGAACGGCGTCACGTAGCGGCGATTGGCTTCGATCAGCGTGACGTCGATCGCATCATTGCCGTGACGCAGATATTTCGCTGCCGTCGCGCCGCCCGCCCCGCCGCCGACCACGACCACGCGCGGCTTGGCTTTGGCGATCACCGGACAGGCGAACATCGCCGTTGCCGCCGCGGTGGCGCGGATCACGCCGCGGCGGCTGATCAGGTTCGGCTTGGACACGTCGTAGCTCCGCAAATTCAAGCGCGGGCCGACGCGCGAAGCGCCGGCCCGCAGTGACGTCAGGAGAAGATGTCGGCGGTGATGCCGGCATACCATCCCATGTTCTCTTCGGAGGTCTGCAGCCGAATGCCGGCGTCTTCGCCGGTCTTCGACACAAACCCTTCGATCTCGGCGATCTTGCCGTCTTTCGGCTCATAGCGACCGCCGATCTTCACCGTATCGTCCTGGGCCAGCACCGACCAGCAGGTGTTGGCATAACGCGCCGGGAAGGTGCGCGATCCTGTCAGCTCGCCACGCACCGCATTGGCAACCACCTTGGCCTGGCTGTTGGCCGAAAACGCCGACTTCGGCATCGCACCGGCGATCGACGCGTCGCCCAGCACGTAGATGTTGGGATCGATCGCCGACTTCATGTTGGTGGCGTCGATCGGGCAATAGCCGGTTTCATTGACGAGATTGGCCTCGCGCGCGATCTTGCCCGCCATCTGCGCCGGGATGACGTTGACCATGTCGGCCTTGATGGTCTCGAAATCGGTCGTCACCGTCATCGCGGCCGGATCGACGCCCTTGATGCCGCCGTGCATCTTCGGGTCCATCCATTCGACGATGCCCGGATAGTGCTTCTGCCAGCCTTCCTGGAACAGCGCCATCTTGGAGAATTTGTCCTTCGGATCGAGCACGATGATCTTGGACTTGGTATGGCCCTTGGCCTTCAGCACCTTGGCCATCACCGAGACGCGCTCATACGGACCCGGCGGGCAGCGATACGGATTCGGCGGCGCCACCATCACGATGGTCGCGCCATCCTGCAGCGCGTCGAGCTGCTGCTTGACCAGCTTGGTCTGCGCCCCCGGCTTCCAGCCGTGCGGCATGATCTCGGCCGCGGCTTCAGAATAGCCGGGCACCGAGTCGAATTTGATATCGATGCCGGGGGCCATCACCAGCCGATCGTAGGGCACGACAGAGCCGTCGGCGAGCCTGACCTCCTTCTTGTCGCGATCGATCGCCGCGGCGAACTGCCGGACATGCTTCACGCCGTAGCTGCCGAGCTTGTAGCCATGACTGATCGACTCGAACGAACGCATGTCGCCGAGATAGAGGTTGGAGTGGAAGCAGGTGACGAACGTCTCCAGCGGTTCGATCATCGTGACCTCGACCGCGCCTTGCGAGTCCCGCGCCACATATTTCGCCACGGTGGCGCCGCCCGGCCCGCCGCCGATCACCACCACGCGCGGCTTGGCCTGTGCACGCAGCACGCCGGGCATTCCGACCACACCCGCGGCCGCCAATAAGACAGCCGAAAAATGGCGCCGATTGATCCTCATCTCGTCCCCTCCAATTATGTTGATCGACTACCGGATGTCTCCACTCCGGTCCGCGGTGCGCTCGATTTGTTGTTTTTCGATGCTGCCGAAGTAGCTCGCGAGCGCCGCGATCTCTTCGTCGTTGAACTTGGCGGCGATCGCCCGCATCACCGGATTGTCGCGGACCTTGTCGCGATATTCGGTGAGCGCGGCGATCAGCTCCGGCTCGTCGCGGCCGACGATCGACGGGATGCCGTCGAACCGGCCGCTGATCTGATGGCAGGTGACACATTCGCTCGACAGATACTCGCCGAGCTCGCGGTCACCGCCGGCCAGCGCCGGCCCCGCAAGCACGCAGACGAGCAGCATCGCTGCGGCGCTGAGCCGCGCCCGCAACACGGCACGCATCTGCAGCGCCGGCGAGCGGGCGCAATCCGAACGATCGAAATATCGGCCGAGCACGGCCATCGTCATCCTCCCGAGACAAAGTCGTCGTGGCGTGCCGGCTTAGTTGCCGGTCTGTTTCGCCGAAAGAGCCGGCTCGATCGCCGGGGCCGCGGCCACTTTGGCCGCCGCTCTCGCGTCGAGCAGCGTATGCGTCGCCAGCGCGCCGAGCCACATCGAAGCCAGCGCCAACCAGGCGGTGACCGCAAAAATTGAACCACCGGTGACGCCGGCGCCGACCGCGCAGCCGCCGGCCAGCATGCCGCCGAATCCCATCAGGAAAGCCCCAGCCGCGTAGCGACCCATGCTGAGACCATCATGGAAGCCCTGCAGCTTCCAATCCCGCCTGATCAAGGCGGCGAGCAGCGAGCCGGCGAACACGCCCGGCACCAGCCCGATGTCGAAGCCGAGCGGCACCGAGGGCGAGTTGATCAGTCCCATCAGCGTATCGGCCGAGGGCCCCGTGAAGCTGACGCTCTTGATCTGGGTCGGCGCGAACGAATGCTGGGCCAGAATGTAAGTGACCAGCCAGCCGCCGGTGACGGCGAGGCCGACGCCGATCGCGGCAATGCCGGTGATGATCCCGATCCGGTTGCGCCAGCCGAGCCACAGCGCCCACACCAGGACGGCAAAGCCGAAGGCGGCGCCGATCACCGGACCGGCGTGAACCACGGTGAGCAGGTTGCGCGATGCGCCGCCCGGCAGCGTCCACAGCGACGTCAGGAACTCGCGCACCGGCGACAGCACGCCGCGCAGCGACGCCTGTGCCACGATGGTGAGGATCAGACCGGTGACCAGCGCGCGCAAGTTCCCGGTGCCGGACAGCACCAGCAGCCGGCTGGCGCAGCCGCGCGACAGGATCATGCCGGCGCCGAACATCAGCCCGCCGATGATCGCGCCCGACAGGCTGCCGGTGGCGGCGAGCTGCCGCGCTTCGGACACATCGAGCACGCCGGAGGTGATTGCGACTTGTGTCGCGGCAACCGCGGCCGAGAACGTCAGCAGCCACACCGCGAGCTTGGGACCGAACGAGCTTTCGGAAAACTCGATGACTGCCGAGCGCAGGCAGAACTTGCTGCGTTCGGCGGTCGCGCCGAACACCAGCCCCACCAGCAGACCGCCCGCGGTCAGCAGTGTGGTTTCGCCGAAGCGCTCGATGAGAAGGTCGAGATCCAAAAGAAGCGTTCCTCGTCTTTGCGGCACGCTCGACTGCAACCCGTCGTCGGTCGTCTTCGATCTTCCAAACAGCGGCCGCGGAACGACAGATTGTCCTCCGCATGCGCCGATCGACATTGATCTGGCGCAACCGAACTAATCAGCCAGCCGAACGCTGGTGCAATTACTTGGCGGGCGCCGCGCTGGAACCACAGCGTACGCCATCACGTATCAATCGACTTTCGGCCCGGCCTTGTCGTCGGGCGTGACGTCGACTGCGATCGCGCGGCCGATCACCTTCGGGGCAGGCCCGCAATCCTTCATGCACGGATTCTTGTTCCAGAATGCCTTCTCGGCCGTATCGCGATCGTCTTCGTAAAAACCGTCCGCGTTTGGCATCTTCACCTTGGCGAGATTGGTCTGGTTCAGCTCGAAGTCCTGATCCTTGATGACGTCGTTCATGTTGAGGATGTACGCCGTCAGTGCGTAGATCTCGTCGTTGCTGAGCGAGCGCGCGTTGCCGAACGGCATCGCGTGGCGGACGTAGTCGTACACCGTGGTGGCGTCCGGCCAGTACGAGCCGATCGTCTTATCGGGACGATCCGCCTTCAGCGTGCCGTGACCGCCGGACAGCACCGGATAGCGGCCGACGCCTTCGCCGAATTCGCCGTGGCAGGTCGAGCACTTCTCCTGAAACAGCGCATCGCCTTCCTTGGCGGTGCCGCGCCCCGGCGGCAGCCCCTGGCCATCGGGACGGACATCGATGTCCCAGGCCGCGATCTCTTCCGGCAGCGCCGGACGGCCCAGACCTAGCTTCACCGGCGCGGGCGGCGCAGCCGGCACGGCGGCCTGCGCCGGTGCTTTGGCTTCCTTCACCGCGTCTTTGGCCTTGTGACCCGGCTTGTGTTCAGCGCCGGCCTGCGCCAGCGGCAGCACCATCGCGGCGACGACGGCGAACCCAGCGAGAGCCTTAAGCGATTTCGACATTTTCGGTCACTCCGTCGGGATGCACGAGCCAGGTCTGGATGCCGTTGTTGTGGTACACGGAGTTGACGCCGCGGATCTTGCGCAGCTCCGCTTTGGTCGGCTGCACATAACCGGTCTCGTCGATCGCGCGCGATTGCAGCATCAGCTCTTCGCCGTTCCAGTCGAAGTCGACGTAGAACCGCACGATCGATTTGTTCAGCACCGGGCCGTCGATCCGCGCCTCGGACCAGTTGCGTCCGCCATCCATCGAGACGTCGACGCGCTTGACGGTGCCGCGCCCGGACCAGGCGATGCCGGTGAGCACGTTGCGACCCCTGAACTTCAGCGGCATCTGCGGCGACGGGCTGGTGATCACGCTCTTGGCGTCCATCACGAAGGTATGCTTGCGCGCGCGGCCGTCTGGCATCAGGTCGGTGTACTTCGAGGTCTCTTCGCGAGTCTGCCACGGCATGTCGCCGACTTCGATGCGGCGCAGCCATTTCACCCACAGATTGCCCTGCCAGCCGGGGATCACCGCGCGCAGCGGATAGCCGTTTTCCGGACGCAGCGCCTCGCCGTTCATCGCATAGGCGATCATCACGTCGTCGAGCGCCTTCTCCAGCGGCAACGACCGATCCATGCCGGCAGAGTCGGCGCCTTCGAGCAGCAGCCATTTGGCGTTCGACTTCACCCCGGCCTGGTCGAGCAGCGTCTTCAGCGTGACGCCGGTGTACATCACGTTGTGGATCATGCCGTGGGTGAACTGGCAGCCGTTGAGCTGCGCGCCGCGCCACTCCATCCCAGAGTTCGCCGCGCACTCCAGGAAGTAGATCTTGTTGACGCGCGGCATCCGCTTGATGTCATCCATGGTGAACACCAGCGGGGTGTCGACCAGGCCGTGAATCATCAGACGGTGCTGCGCGGGATCGATCTCGGCGACGCCGCCGTGATGCCGTTCGAAGCACAGGCCGGACGGCGTGATGATGCCGTCGAGCGCATGCAGCGGCGTGAAGTTGACCGAGGACTCCGGCGACGCGGTGAGCCACGACACGTCGCGGCGGATCACGTCCTTCTCGAATTTCGACGGCACGCCGTAGGGACGCTTGTCGACGCCGTCGCCGAGATAGCGATTCCAATCCTGGATCTCGGTGATCGCCGGGTCGGGCTTGGCCGCCTCACCGGCCTTGGCCGCAAGCGATGGCAGCATCGACCCAGCACCGGCGAGACCGGCCGCACCAAGCCCCGCCGCGCCGAGAAACCGGCGGCGGTTGAGGACGTCGGATGTGGGCTTTTCACTCATGCCGCTAGCCTCTTTCTCATTGCGATACGTGAATGTATGGAACGCACCAGTCCGCACCTCCGGCGCGGATCAGGCGCCGGAGACTTTGACCGCGCTGTTGGGTTCGATCTTCACCGGGCCGGCGCTGGCGACGTGCTTCTCCAGCACCTCCCAGATCGGCGGCCCTTCGGTGCCCTGGTTGACGCTGGCCCAGCCGGACACCGTGTACTTCTTCGACGCCTCGATCGACTTGCCGGTCGCCAGATGCGTCATGTTGGAGATGCGCGAGCCCATCTCCTTGGAGACGTCGATCGCGTAGCCCATGCCCCCGGTGCGCACCATGTCGCCGCCGCCCTGATAGTACGGGTCGGGATGGAAGATGTTGTCGGCGATGTCTTCGAGCACGTTCTTCAGCTGCTCGCCGGTCATCTCGGTGCGGTAGCAGTTCGGATAGGTGATCGCGGTGGCGTTGGCGATCGCCTCCCAGGTGATGCTCTGTTCCGGCAGCAGCGTGCCGCCCCAGCGGAAGCCGGGCGACAGCGCGATCTCGGTGTCGCGCTGCTTCAGCATCGCGTCGCAGATCAGATCGTCGAAGGTGCCGTTGAAATTGCCGCGGCGATACAAGAGCGAGTCGGTCTTGCCAACGACGCGGGCGAGATCTTTGGCGTAAGGCTCGCGCAGCTTCTCGACCAGCTTGGCCATCTCCGGGTCCGGCGCGATCGCGTCGGCAAACACCGGCATCAGCTTGAAGCGGATGTCCGCAACCTTGCCGCCGTCGACCTTGATGTCCAGCCGCGACACGAACTTGCCGTGCGAGCCCGACGCCACCAGCACGGTGTCGCCGACCTTGACCACGCCGGGCATAGCGTCGTGGGTGTGGCCGGTGAGGATGACGTCGAGGCCCTTCACCCGGCCGGCGAGCTTGCGGTCGACATCAAAGCCGTTGTGCGACAGCAGCACCACGACCGCGGCGCCTTCGGCGCGCGCATCGTCGACCTGCTTCTGCATATCCTCCTCGCGGATGCCGAACTCCCAGTTCGGAAACATCCAGCGCGGATTGGCGACGGCGGTACGTGGCAATGCCTGGCCGATCACCGCGATCTTGACGCCGCCGCGCTCGAACATCTTGCGCGCCTCGAACACCGGCTCCTGCCATTCGATGTCGCGGACGTTCTGCGCCAGGAAAGCAAACGGTGCCTTCTCGGCGATTTCTTTTACGCGGTCGGCGCCGTAGGTAAACTCCCAATGACCGGTCATCGCATCGACCTTGAGCCCGGCGAGCGCGTCGATCATGTCCTGGCCGTTGCTCTTCAGCGAACTCCAACTGCCCTGCAGCGCATCGCCGCCGTCGAGCAGCAGCACCTTGTCGGCGCCGCGCTCGGCGCGGATCGCCTTGACCAGCGTGGCGATTCTGTCGAAGCCGCCCATCTTGCCGTAGTTGCGGGCAAGCGCGGTGAAGTCGTCCGCGGTCAGCGCGAACGCATCCGGCGAGCCGGTGGCGATATGGAAGTACTTGCGGAATTCCTCGTCGGTGAGATGCGGCGGCTTGCCCTTGACCTCGCCGACGCCGAGATTGACCGAGGGCTCGCGGAAATGCAGCGGCACGAGCTGAGCGTGCGTGTCGGTGATGTGCAGCAGCGTCACCGTGCCGAGCGGATCGAATTTGAGGATGTCGGCCTGCGTCAGCCGCTGCTGAGCCGCCACCCGCCCGATCGGCCCCAGGCCGCCGGTGATCGTCAGAGCCGATGCGGCGGCCGTCGCCTGCAGGAATTCCCGCCTCGAGATCATCGTTTCATCCCTTGCTTCGCGCCGCGTTCGGCACCGCCGCCGTGACTGGCAACCGTTGATTCAGCCGCAGATCCTCGTTCCGGGAGCCGATCCGGCTCCCGGTGGTCTGCGACGGATAGTTAGGTCGTGACGTTGGTCGCGATCAGGCGACGGTCAGCTTGTGCTTGGACTCGTACACCGAGCCGTCATCGTCCTTCCACAGGAAGGCAAACTCGCCGCTCTCCGACGCCTTGTAGAAGAACGACTGATATGGGTTGGCGGAGATCGCCGGATTCCAATCGGCCTCGAACACGGTCTTGCCGTTGAACTGGGCCGTGAAGGTGTTGATGATCTTGCGCGGCACGATCTTGCCGGACGCGTCCTTGCGCTGGCCGGATTCCATTTCGTGGGAGATCAGCGTCTTGATTTCGATCAGTTCGCCCGGCTTGGCCTGGGTCGGAACGCGGACGCGCGGAGTCGGTTTGACGGACATTGAAATTTCCTCGCCTATTTGTTGCCGTTGCCGGATTAGCCGCCGCAGCCGCCGATGGTGACCTTCACGCTCGACTTGGTCGAGTACAGCTTGCCGTCCGACATCTCCGCGATGCAGATGATGTTCTGGGTCTGCGCCAGCCGCATCCGGGTCGAGGCCGAAGCCTTGCCGCACGCCGGAGTGAACTTGTAGCTGACGATGCCGGGCAGCGGATTGCCATCGGCGAACACGTGGACGGCCTTGACGTAGTCCGCATCGGTCATCGGGCTTTCGACATCGACGGTGATCGGCACCACTAGGCCGTTCTCGGCGATCTCCGGCACATCGAGCTTGATCTTGCCGCTGTCGAACTTCTTGTCGCCGTACAGCTTCTTGATCTCGGCATCGACCATCGCCGCATCGGCGAAGGACATCCGCGGCGCCAGGAGCGCGGCAAGGCCGGCGATGCCCGCCAACGCCAACGCCTCGCGACGGCTCGTCTCGGTCTTCATGAACACCATTGGGCATCCTCCATCAGGGAGTCTTTCGCGTCCCTTGCCATACTAACGCTTGACGTTTGCAAGCGCGATCGGTCATGATCCGCAAACATCATTATATTGTTTTTCTTGAATGTAAAGATGCCAGGCAGCGCGCCGAGGTATCGTCGGCCGCAACTCACAAGACGGTCGCCGAGGAGGGAGGACACATGAGACCCATCACCGCTCTATCGGCGGTGATCGCTGTTGTGCTTTGCACAATGCCGATCGTCGCAAAGGCGCAGGACGCCAGCGAGAAGGAAATCGAGCGCTATCGCGAGATGATTTCCGACCCGATGTCCAATCCCGGATTCCTTGCGGTCGATCGTGGCGAACAATTGTGGGCGGAGAAGCGCGGCACCAAGAATGTCTCGCTCGAAAGCTGCGATCTCGGTCTCGGCGCCGGCAAGCTCGAAGGCGCGTTCGCGCAGCTGCCGCGCTACTTCAAAGATGCCGACCGGGTGATGGACCTGGAGCAGCGCCTGCTGTGGTGCATGCAGAACATCCAGGGGCTCGACACCAAGGACGTGGTCGCGCGCCGCTTCTCGGGTCCGGGCAAACCTTCCGACATGGAAGACCTGGTGGCGTTCATCGCCAACAAATCCAGCGGCATGAAGATCGAGCCGCAGCTCAGCCATCCTAAAGAGCAGGAAATGGCTGCTGTCGGTGAAGAGTTGTTCCACCGCCGCGGCGGCGTGATGGATTTCTCGTGCTCGACCTGCCACGGCGCCGAAGGCAAGCGCATCCGTCTCCAGGCCCTGCCCTACCTCGCCGGCCCCGGCAAGGACGCGCAAGTCACGATGGCGAGCTGGCCGACCTACCGCGTGTCGCAGAGCGCGCTACGCACATTCCAGCACCGGCTGTGGGACTGTTATCGCCAGCAGCGCTGGCCGGCGCCGGAGTACGGCTCCGACGGCATCACCGCGCTGACGCTGTATCTCAACAAGATCGCGGCGGGCGGCGAACTCGCCGTGCCGTCGATCAAGCGCTGAGGGAGCGACGCCATGACGAAGTTGCACGTTTCGATGCTGGCGCTCGCCCTCGGTGGCGCGCTGAGCTGTGCCGCCCCGATCGCGAGCCTCGCCGCCGACCAGCCGGTCAGCAAGCCGGCCGGTGCGATGAGCAAGGCTGCCGACAAGACAGCCGAGGCGACGAAGCCCGGCCCCTCGCCGGCTCCCGCCAAGACCGCGACCGTCGCCTCAAAGGTCTCGCCCGAAACCGTCGACGGTTACATCAAGGCGACGTTCGGCAAGGCGCCGGAAGACTGGCAGCAGCGCATCGTCCCCGACGAGACGATGCAGGCCTGCAACAAGTATCGCAACGACGTGCCGCACGAGGTCGGCGATGCGATCATGAAGCGCGAGATCACCAAGGTGGTTTATCCGGGCGATGGCAAATTCCTCGGCAATTGGAAGGAAGGCGCCAAGATCGCCAATAACGGCCAAGGCGGCCAGTTCTCCGACAAGCCGGAAACGGTCCATGGCGGCAATTGCTACGCCTGCCATCAGATGGCGAAGTCGGAAGTATCGTTCGGCACGCTCGGCCCGAGCCTCACCCACTACGGCAAGGACCGCAACTACACCGAAGCCGAGATCAAGCAGGCCTACACCAAGATCTACAATTCGCAGGCAGTGGTGCCGTGCTCGAACATGCCGCGGTTCGGCACCAACGGCTTCCTCACCGAACAGCAGATCAAGGACGTGATGGCGTTCCTGTTCGATCCGGAATCGCCGGTGAACAAGGAATAGCACCACCAAAACGTGCGCCATTGCGAGCGAAGCGAAGCAATCCAGCTCTTTATCGACACGGATTGCTTCGTCGCGGAGCCTGTGAACGGAAGACGCGAAGCGTCGATCTGGGTGCTTCTCGCCATGACGACGGACCAGACACATTTCTCATCGAAGATGGAGCAGTCTGATGCTCAGTAAGATCGGATTAGTCGTGGTCGGCCTCACGCTGTTGGCCGCACCAGCGCGCGCCGACGACGCGCTGGTGACCAGTAAGTCGCTCAGCCCGGAACTGGCACTCGACGCCGCCAAGGTGGCGCTCGGCGAATGCCGCAAGCAGGGCTTTCAGGTCGCAGTGACCGTCGTCGATCGCAGCGGCCTGCCGCAGGTGATGCTGCGCGACCGCTTCGCCGGGGCACACACACCGAGCACCGCGACCGGCAAGGCCTGGACCGCGGTGTCATTCAAGACCGGCACTGGCGAGCTCGCCAACATGACCAAGCCGGGCATGCCGCAATCAGGTTTGCGCGACCTGCCCGGCGTCGTGGTGCTCGGCGGCGGACTGATCGTCGAAGCCGCCGGCTCGCTGGTCGCCGGCATTGGCGTCTCCGGCGCTCCCGGCGGCGAAGCGGACGAAGCCTGCGCCAAAGCCGGCATCGAAGCGATCAAGGACAAACTGGATTTCTAAACGCCACATCGCGTCATTCCGGGGCGCGCCGTCAGGCGCGAACCCGGAATCCCGAGGTGAGTGTGCGAGGCAACTGCCGAGCCGTGCCCGCTGCAGATTCCGGGTTCGCTCGCTGAGCGCGAGCGCCCCGGAATGACGAGTTGCTACACTGGCCGTTTCAGCCAGTCGGTGAACGGCATCGACTGATAGCCGTTCTCGCGGACATATTTGAACATCGCCAGGAATTCCGGCGGCTCGAGCAGGCCGGGCATGCGGGCGACTTCGCGATCCTGCGGCTTCTTGGCGGCGAGGCCATCGGCGCTCTCGGGGAAGAATTGCAGCGACGGGGTGAAGCGGATGCCGTAAGCCTGCGCAAATGCCTTCTCGCTCAGTTTGCCGCCGCCAAAATCGGTGACTTCGCGGGCGCCGATGTGATTGAGATGCACGATCTCGAAATTATCGCGGATGTAGCTCTCGATCGCCGGATCGCGCATATGCACGTCGTGCAGCTTTTTGCAGTAAGGGCAGCCCTTGAGCCCCCATAGGATCGCGAAGCGCTTGCCCTTGGCGGTGGCGCCTTCGAGATCTTCCTTCAGATCGAGGAAGCTCTGCAGATACCAGTCGAGCTGATACAGCCCGTCGTCGCCGAGCACCGGCTCCGCCGCGCTTGCCGGCGCAGCACGCAGCGACAGCGCACCGAGCGCGCCAAATCCCAGCGTGGCAATGGCGCTGCGGCGCGAGACTCCAGTCTTTGTCATCACCTGTCCTCCCTGTTGCCGGGCGCCGTCAGCCGATCTCGCCGAAGGCAGGAAAGGTTTGCAGCAGCCATCCGGAAATCTTCGGCATCGCACCGGTGAGAAACAGCACGCCGGTCAGCACCAATGCACCGCCCATCACTTTCTCGACCGTCGCCATCTGTGCCCGTAGCCGCGCCATCAGCCGGATGAACGCGCCGGAGAACAGCGACGCCAGCAGGAACGGCAGCCCGATCCCGAGCGAGTACGCGCCGAGCAGCACCGCACCGTGCGCCGCCGAGCCGTCGACGCCGGCAACCAGCAGGATCGTCGCCAGCACCGGCCCGACGCACGGCGTCCAACCGAACGCGAAGGCGAGACCGACCACGTAAGCCCCAACGAAGCCGACGCCGCAGCTGACGTTGTGAAACCGGGCCTCACGATACAACAGGCCGATCCGGAACAGCCCGAGGAAATGCAGCCCGAGCACGATGATGATGACCCCAGCCACGATGCCGAGCGCTTCGAAATGGTCGGTCACCGCCTTGCCGATCGCCGAGGCGGACGCCCCGAGCGCGACGAACACGGTGGAGAAGCCAAGCACGAACGCCAGCGAAGCGCCGGCCACGCGCCCGTCGATCGCCTTGGACGGCTGATCGGCACCGCGGGTCAGCTGATCGAGGCTGACGCCGGCCAAAAAGCAAAGATAAGGCGGCACCAGCGGCAACACGCAGGGCGACAGGAACGACAACACCCCGGCCCCGAAGGCGCCGACCAGCGAGATATTCGAAACCACCGCGCTTCCGCCCCTAGTTTATACATGCGAATTCGTCTATATGTATCATAGAATGACCGGGAAGATGCTGAAATCGACTCTCATCGGCGCGATTCTGTTGGGTGCGGCGCAGCTATCAGCTGTGGCGGCGCACGCGGCCGAGTTGGTGATGTTCGAGCGCGACGGCTGCGTCTGGTGCGCGCGCTGGGACCGCGATGTCGGCCCGATCTATCCCAAGACCGATGAGGCCAAGCGGCTGCCGCTGCGCCGCATCAACATCGACCACGACAAAGATCCTGGCCTCGGACTTGCAAGTCCGGTGCGGTTTACGCCAACTTTCGTGGTGATCGACCAGGGCCGCGAGGTCGGACGTATCACCGGCTACATCAACGACGACGCGTTCTGGGGCCTGCTCGGCGCGCTTGCCACCAAGATCGTACCGCCGCGCAGTCACATCTGATCGTATCGCAACGCCAACGGAGACGTTAGCAGATCGCCATGCCCCCGATCCTCGAACCCGATATCGAGACCGAACTGCGCGACGGCGCGGAGTACTCGCCCGAGCTCGACATGCTGATGCGCCGGGCGCGCAAGGCGAGCAATTTCCTCAAGGCGGTGTCGCACGAGAACCGGCTGTTGCTGCTGTGCCTGCTCGCCGAGCGCGAACGCTCGGTCAGCGAGCTGGAGAACATCCTGTCGCTGCGGCAGTCGGCGGTCTCACAGCAACTTGCCCGGCTGCGCTACGACGGCATGGTCGACACCAGGCGGGATGGTAAGACCATTTACTACAGCCTCGCCAATGATGACGTCCGTCGCGTGATCTCGGTGATCTATGATATCTTCTGCTCGTCCGCGCGAGACGGCCAGAAGTAAGCCATCCCTCGCGACACGCTAACAATAAGCCGACGCAAGCGCGCATCGTACGCCTGCGCGCAAACGAGGGAACCCCATGCAGGATGCATCCGCCTGGATGCTCGCGCTCGCCGGCCTGTGCGTCGGCGTCACCGCTGGTTTTTTCGTGCGGTTGGCGCGGCTATGCTCGTTCGGGGCGGTCGAAGACGCGCTGATGGGCGGCGATACGCGACGCCTGCGCATCTTCGGTCTGGCGCTCGGCATCGCGCTGCTCGGCACTCAGGCGCTGGTGATCGCCGGCCAGCTCGATCCCGGCCAATCCAACTACACCGCCCCGGCGCTGCCGCTGATTTCGATCGCGATCGGCAGCGTGCTGTTCGGCATCGGCATGGCATTCGTCGGCACCTGCGGCTTCGGTTCGCTGGTGCGGCTCGGCGGCGGCGATCTGCGCAGCTTCGTGGTGATCCTGGTGCTCGGCGGCGCCGCCTATGCGACGCTGCGCGGGATGTTCTCCGGCTTCCGCATCACCGTGCTGGAGCGTTTCGCGATCACGATGCCGGAGGGCGTCAACACCGATCTGGCGGCGCTCACGCAGCATCTCTCTGGAATGGATCTGCGCGCGGTGATCGCCGCGCTGGGCGGCGGCGTGCTGTGCCTGATCGCGCTGGGCGACAAGCGGCTGCGGCGGACGCCGCGGCTGCTGGCTGCCGGCGTCGCGCTCGGCGTGCTGACGGTGGTCGGCTGGCTCGCGACCACCAAGCTCGCCGATCCGTTCGCCGGGCCGGTACATCCGCAAAGCCTGACCTTCGTCTCGACGGTCGGCAAAGCGGTGTATGCCGGGCTGCTCAACGTCGCCAACTTCGCCGACTTCGGTGTCGGCACCGTGTTCGGCGTGGTTGCAGGTGCGTTTCTAGCCGCGTGGCACACCGACGAGCTGCGCTGGGAAGCATTCGACGACGACCACGAGATGCGCCGTCACGTCGCCGGCGCGGCGCTGATGGGATTCGGCGGCATCCTGACCGGCGGCTGCACCATCGGCCAGGGCATCACCGCCGGCTCGGTGATGGCGCTGTCGTGGCCGATCGCCATCGCCGGCATGATGCTCGGCGCCCGCATCGGCATTGCGGTGCTGGTCGACGGCTCGCCGCGTGAGCTGATCCGCCGCCGGTTCGATGCCTGGCACGAATGGCTGCGGCGACGCCGGACACCGGCCGTTACGGCCGCAAATAAGCCCAGCCGTCGTCCTGCAGCTCCATCAGACGCACCGCACCCGACGGCACCGCACTCGCTTGCGGAATGAGGCTGACGGCGTGGCCCTCATGCTTCTCCATCCCGGTCTTGGTGTTCTCGCAGGCCGCGAATTTGATGGCTGAGGGAAACGCGCCGTCGGCGATCTGCTTGATCCGGTCCTTCACCGGCGATGAATCGGCGCGCAGCATGTGCAGGCCGGGCCCGAAGGTGACGACTTCGACCTGAACGTCCTCGTTCTTTGCCTTGTAGTACTCGATGATGTTGGCGGCGTTGTTCAGCGCCAGGTTCATCACCGCGGGATCGTTCTGATCGACCTGGATCGCGACCCGGTGCAACTTGGCATCGGCCGCAAAGCCAGGGGCCGCGGCGGCGATCAGCAGCGCCGCCGCAGCGGCAGCCTTGAACAACGACTTCATCGTACTCCTCCCGGAAGGTTTGTTTGACGCGCACGCTAACCGCACCTGCCGCCGAAGTCATCTGCGAGCGAGCGGTGCCGGGGCATCACGTTGCCGTCAGGTCAGATGAGAGAACTCGGGTTGGTCATTCCGGGGCGCGAGCGCAGCTGGCGAACCCGGGATTCCGGGTTCGCGCGCTTTTACGCCCGCCCCGGAATGACTGCCTTTAGCTCTCACCGCGTCGCCAGCGCCGCGACCGGAGCGAAGCGGCGGATGCCGAGCGCGGCGCCGCCGACGATGCCGGCGACCGCGATGAACGACGGCAGCGCCAGCGTCGACAGGCCGGTGAGCCCCTGCCCGACCGAGCAGCCATAGGCCATCGCACCGCCGGCGCCCATCAGCGCCGCCCCCAGCGTCGAGCGCAGCATGTGCGGCGCCGAGGTGAAGCCCTCCAGTGCGAACCGGCCGGTGAGCAGCGCAGTCGTGGCGCTGCCGGCGAACACGCCCACCGCAAGTGCAACGCCGAAGCTCAGCGTCAGGCCGGTCGAGAACATCGCGTATTGCAGCGTATCGGCGAGCGGCGCGACGAAGCTCAGCGAGGTCGCCGGGATCGGGTTGAACTCGTCGGCACCGAAGTAACCAGTGGCGAGCCAGCCCGCGACGACCAGCAGACCGATCACTGCACCCGCGGTGATCTGGCCGGTAGCGCGACGGAAGGAGCGATCGGAGAATGCAAACACCAGCAGCGCACCGGCGGCGATCAGCACCGCGGCAATCTGGGCGAAGGCCTCACCGACGCCGAGCGCGCCGATCAGCGACGGCACCGAGACGTGCGGCGGCGATACCTGAGTCCACTGCAGGAAAGCGAGCCGCGCCGGCGCGATCAGGCCCTTCAGGGTCATCTGTGCCGCGACTGCGATGATCCCGACCACCAGCAGCGAGCGGAGATTGCCCTTGCCAAGCAGCACCAGCGCGCGCGACGCGCAGCCGTTCGCCAGCACCATGCCGAGGCCAAACATCAGGCCGCCGAGGAAGATCAGCGGGGCGGAGAACGACGGCTGCAGATACAGCGACTTGCCGATGTCGACATAACCGAGGCCGGAAATCAGTTGCGTGCCGACGATCGCGACCGCCAGCGCCACCGCGTAGCTGCGCAGCTTGCGGCCGTCGTCCTTGGTCCAGTAATCGCGCAGGCCGCTCATCAGGCAGAAGCCGCTCAGCAGCCCCGCGACGCCAAACGCGGCGCCGATCGCAAAACCCAACACGATCACCAATTCGGGCATCTGCATCGACTGATCCTCCAGCCGGCGCACCAATTGGCGCGCCTTTCGAGGCTGGATGTACGCATCCCCCGGATACCGGTAAATACGGCCTGAAAATTAAGCAGGAAGTTGCCGGGGCCTTTCGGGGTGGAGAGAAACATGCTCTCCGGAAGGCGCGAAAGGCGAAATTATTCTCCGGGTTTAGATGCGGAACCTGCGGCCTGCTCGCCTACAGCGTCCCGACAGCAGGCGCCGGCACGATCCGCCAGCGCAGACCGCGACCGCCAAATTCGTCGCCGATCGTGTCGAGTAGCCCGCGCAAGTCAGCGTCGTCGGCGGTGACGACGATCTCGACCGACAGCGTGTGACCGCGGACCTGTTCGACCACGCTGTCGTAGTCGACATCGCGGCCATAACCTTCGACCTCCCGCGCCGTGAAACCTGCCCGCGCGGTCGGCTCGTGTGACAGCATCGCGGCGATCACATCCTCCTTCAGCGCCACCGGCACCAGCAGGGTCAGCACCATCGCACTCATGGCTGGGCCTCCGACGGTTTCGGCGGAATCCCGAAGCGGCGATACAGCACCGGCAGGATCACCAGCGTCAGCAGCGTCGAGGTGACGAGGCCGCCGATCACCACCACCGCCAGCGGCCGCTGCACGTCGGCGCCCGGGCCGGTGGCGTAGAGCAGCGGCACCAGGCCGAACGCGGTGATACTTGCGGTGAGCAGGATCGGCCGCAGCCGCCGCTGCGCACCGATCTCAACGATCTGATCCGGCGGCAGACCCTGGCTGCGCAGCATGTTGAAATACGAAACCAGCACCAGACCGTTCAGCACCGCGATGCCGAGCAGCGCGATAAAACCGACCGAGGCCGGCACCGACAAATATTCGCCGGTGATCAGCAGGCTGAACACGCCGCCGATCAGCGCGAACGGGATATTGATGAACACCAGCAGCGACTGCCGCAGCGACGAGAAGGTGACGAACAGCAACAGGAACACCAGAGCCAACGCAATCGGCACCACGACGCCGAGCCGAGCGGCGGCGCGCTGCTGGTTCTCGAACTGGCCGCCCCAGACGATGCTGTAGCCTTCCGGCAGCTTGACCTTGGCGGCGACCGCCGCCTTGGCCTCGTCGACGAAGCCGACCAGGTCGCGGCCCGAGACGTTGCTCATCACCAGCGCCAGCCGCTTGCCGTTCTCGCGGTCGATCTTCACCGGCCCGTCGATCCGCTCCAGCTTGGCCACGTTGGCGAGCGGCACCGACTTGCCGTCAGCGAGCACCAGATTGATGCCGGCGAGCCGCGCCGGCGACTCGCGCAGCGACTCGGTGCCGCGGATCAGCACCGGCGTACGGCGGCCTTCTTCGACCACGATGCCGGCCTGACGGCCTTCGATCTGGGTGCGCAGCGCCTCGGTGAGCGCATCGACGTCGAGCCCGAGCCGGCCGGCCTGCAGCCGGTCGATGCCGACATTGTAGTACTCGAAGCCTTCGTTGAGCGTAGTGCGGACGTCTTCGGCGCCCTTCAGCGTCTTCAGCGTCGCGGTGATCTGCTCGGCCAGCCTGTTGAGCGTCGGGATGTCGGTACCGAAAATCTTCGCCACCACGTCGCCGCGGGCGCCGATGATCATCTCCTGCACCCGCATCTCGATCGGCTGGGTGAACGAGAAACCGATCCCCGGGAAGCCGGCGAGCGCCTTGCGCAGCTCGCCCATCAGCCAGTCCTTGTCGTGCGGCCGGCGCCACTCCGCCTCGGGCTTGAGGATGATGTAGGTGTCGGTCTGGTTGAGACCCATCGGGTCGAGGCCGAGTTCGTCGGAGCCGACGCGAGCCACGATGCTCCTGACCTCCGGCACCGCGCCCATCACCGCCTGCTGGATCCTGAGATCGAGATTGACGCTCTCCTCCAGCCCGATCGACGGCAACTTCTCGACGCTGATGATCGGCGTGCCTTCTTCCATCGTCGGCATGAAGATCTTGCCGAGCTGCGCATAGGCGAACACGGTGGCGACCAGCGCCAGCGCCGACACGGCCAGTACCGCCTTCTCGTGATTCAGCGCGAACCGCAGCACCGGCGTGTAGCCGGCGCTGATCTTGCGCACCAGCCAGGTGTCGCCGTGACCAGCGGTCTTCAGTAGCAGCGACGCCAGCACCGGAATCACGGTCAGCGCCAGCAGCAGCGACGAGCCGAGCGCGAACACGATCGCCAGCGCCACCGGGATGAACAGCTTGCCTTCCAGCCCCTGCAGCGTCAGCAGCGGCAGGAACACGATGACGATGATGCCGATGCCCGAGGTGACCGGCACCACGACTTCGCGCAGCGCCTGATAGATCCGGTGCAGCAGCGGCACCTGCGCGGCGTGCCGATCATGCGCCAGATGCGACACGACGTTCTCGACCACCACCACCGCGGCGTCGATCAGCATGCCGATCGCAACCGCGAGGCCGCCGAGGCTCATCAGGTTCGCCGACATTCCGGCGAAGCGCATCAGCACGAAGGTGGCGAGTGCCGACAGCGGCAGCGTCAGCGCCACCACCAGCGCGGCGCGCCAGTCGCCGAGGAACAGGATGAGCAGCACGATCACCAGCACCACGGCTTCGAGCAGCGACTTCGACACCGTGCCGACGGCCCGGCCGACCAGATCGCCGCGATCGTAGAACACGTTCAGCGTCACGCCCTTCGGCAGCGTCGGCTCCAGCTCCTTGAACTTGGCGCGAACGCCTTCGACCACGTCGCGCGCATTGGCGCCGCGCAGGCCGAGCACCAGGCCCTGCACCGCTTCGCCCTGGCCGTCGCGCGTCACCGCACCGTAGCGGGTGATGCTGCCGATCCGCACTTCGGCGACGTCGCGCACCCGCACCATGCCGCCGTCACGCGACGCCAGCACGATGTCGCGCAAATCATCGAGCGTGCGGACCTGACCGTCGACCCGGACCAGCAGCACCTCCTCGCCGGCCGACAGCCGGCCCGCGCCGCCGTTGCGGTTATTCTTCTCGATCGCCTTCTCCAGCATATCGATGGTGATGCCGTGCGAGGCCATCGCCAGATTGTCCGGCACGATTTCGAAGCTGCGGACGAAGCCGCCGAGCGAATTGACGTCGGCGACGCCGGGCAGCGTGCGTAGCGCCGGACGGATGGTCCAGTCGAGCAGCGTCCGCCGCTCGGCCATCGTCAGGTCGCCGCCCTCGATGGTGAACATGAACATCTCGCCGAGCGGCGTGGTGATCGGCGCCAGACCGCCGGTGAGGCCGTCGGGCATGTCCTTCATCGCGGACGCGAGCCGTTCGGCGACCTGATTGCGCGCCCAATAGATGTCGACGCCGTCGGCGAAATCGATGGTGACGTCGGCGAGGCCGTATTTGGTGGTCGAGCGCAGGATGGTCTTGTTGGGGATGCCGAGCATCTCGAGCTCGAGCGGCATCGTCACCCGGGTCTCGACTTCCTCGGGCGTCATCCCCGGGGCCTTCATGATGATCTTGACCTGGACCGGCGAGACGTCCGGGAAAGCATCGATCGGCAGATGCCGGAACGCCAGCACGCCGGCACCGATCAGCAGCAGCGTAGCCAGCACCACCAGCAGGCGATGCGACAGCGAGAACTCGACGAGACGGGTCAGCATTTACTCGACCCCGCCGAGTCCCTGCCAGGCGCCCTTCAGCGCGGCGATGCCGCGCACCGCGATCCGCTCGTCGCCGCGGAAGCTGCCGCTGACCACCGCAAACTGCGGCAGCTCCTCGCGGATTTTCACCGGCGTGGCGACGAAGCCGCTGTCAGTTTGCACGAACACGAAGGCGTCCTTGCCCCGCCGCACCATCGCGCCGCTGTGCACGCGCCATTCGGCCGAACCGCTGGTGATCGGGGCGATCTGCGCTTCGACCACCTGGCCGGGCCGCAGGTCGGTATCGGGCTCGTCGAACTGGGCGCGAACGATCACCGTCTGCGAGGTCGGCTCGACGCTGGAGCCGATCGACACTACCTTGCCGATGCAATCATGGCCGCGCAGCGTGACGCGGGCGCCAACCGCGAAATCCTCCGCCCGCAACGCCGGCACCTGAATTTCGGCCCACAGCGGCGCGAGCTGCACCAGCTTGAACACCAAAGCCAGCGCCTCGACGGTTTGGCCGGGCGTGGTCGGGCTTTCCAGCACCACGCCATCGATCGGCGCGATCAGCGTCAGCCTGGGGTCGAGCTTCTGGCTCGCCGCCAGCTTGTCGACCGCCGCTTCGGTCATGCCGTAATGCAGCAGCGCCTGGCGGCGCTCGGCAGCGGTCGCGCGGGCCTGTTCGTATTCGCTCTGGGTGACGATGACCTGCTTCTTGGTCACGGCCCCATAAGGTGCAAGCTGCTCCTCGCGGTCTAGATTGGTCTTGAGCAGCCGCTCTTTATTGTAGGCGACCAGATATTCGGCCTGGGCATTGGCGAGCGCCGGGCTCTGGATTTCGGCCAGCAGATCGCCGGCCTTCACGACTGAATCGGTGCGCACCAGCAGCCGCTCGATCCGGCCGCCGAGCGGCGCGTTCATCAGCCGGCTGCGATCCGGCGGCACCGCGATCTTGCCCGGGAAGCTGAGGCCGGCCGCGGCAGGCTGCTTCTCCAGCGGCGAGGTCTCGATCCCGACCCGCTCGGCCTGCTGCTTGGAAATCGACAGCTCGTCGCCGGCATGCGCAGTCGCGCAAGCCAGCACAGCGGCCATCAGCAAAGTCGGAATCGTCGAAAGGCGGAGCATGGGTCTGTCACTGGCACCTGTGCCGGCCTGGGATGCCGGACGCGCCGGCTCCCCGCAGCCGCCGCAACAAGCTGCTTTCCTATGCTACCGCGCCTGACAGGTTGCTGACAGGCCCATCCGCCGCCAGCGTCAACGGTCGGTATGCGCCGGCAGAAGCTAACTGCCAGTGATTCTCAGCAAGCTCCAGACTGCCCCACGACGTCATCGCGAGCGCAGCGAAGCGATCCAGGAGGCAGCCCACGGCGTTCCTGGATTGCTTCGTCGGCTTCGCCTCCTCGCAATGACGAATGACTGGTCGCCGGACCTTCAGGCCGCGCGCTGGGCCAGCATGTCGGCTCGAACCCGGGCGAGATAGTCGCGGATCCGGTGCGCCAGCATTTCCGACTGCGACGACAAATCGGTCGAGGCCGTCATGGTCGAGGCGGCGTATTGCTCGGTGTCGCGGGCACTCTCGGTGACGGTCTGGATGCTGCCGGTGATCTCGCTGACCACGTCGTAGGCCAGCTCGATGTTCTTGGCGATATCGGCCGTGGCGGCCGATTGCGCTTCGGCGGCGCCGGCGACAGCGGCTGTAATGTCATCGACTTCGCTCATCACCGAGCCGATCTCGCCGATCGAGCGGCTGACGAGGTCGGCGGCGCTGTGGACGTGCTCGACCTGGGCCTCGATCTCGCCGGTGAACTTCGCGGTCTGCTCAGCCAGCGCCTTCACTTCGGCGGCCACCACCGCGAAGCCGCGACCGGCCTCGCCGGCGCGCGCCGCTTCGATGGTGGCATTCAGCGCCAGCAGGTTGGTCTGGCCGGCGATCACTTCAATCGACTTCACCACTTCGGAGATCCGTTCGGCGACGCTGCGCAGGCTGGCGACGTTGGCCGACGCTTCCGACACCCGGCTCACCGCGCGGCCGACCACTTCGGCGGAGCGGCCGATCTCGGCGCCGACCTCGCGGGCGCTCGCCGACAGTTCGGTAGTGGCGGCGGCGACGCTGCGCATGTTGCTGCTGGCGTGCTCGGCCGACGCCGCGACCGTGGTCAGGCGCTCGCGGGTGAGCGAGGCGCCGCTGGTCAGGCTGCCGGCGGTGTCACGCATGCCGCGGGAATCTTCGTCGAGCGAGGACACCACGCCGGAGACCGCGTTTTCGAGCTGCTCCGCCTGTTGGGCGAACGTGTTGATCCGCTGCTCGATACTGTCGGTGGCGGCGTTGATGGTCTTGGCGCCGCGCAGCAGCGCGCCGTGCAAACCGCCGGGCAGGATGCGGCGGAAGTAACGGCGGTGCTGCACCGCATCCATCGCCGCGGTCGCCTCGCGCACAAAGGCGTCGCAGCCGTCGATCACGTCGTTGACGGCGCGCAGCATATCGCCGGTGCGGCCATTGTCGGGAATCCGCAGGATGCGGGCTTCGAAGTCGCCGGCGGCAATTCGCAGGCAGACCTCGCGGGCCTGACTGATCAGGCGCGTGGTCTGCACCATGCGATACAGCGCCAGACAGCTCGCCAAAATCGCAAAGCCCTGGATCGTCATCGCCGCCGCACGATAGTCCAGCGCCTCCAGCGCCAGCGCGATCAACGATGCGACGATGATGACGGCGAGGTTAAGCTGCGCTTTGGAGAGCGAACATAAGTTCGTCATAGCTGACTTTCTTGGAGGCGACGAAATCGGTCAGCGCCTTGAGGCCGGCCTCGACCGCCTGCTTGCCGTTGGCGTGACCCTGCTCGACCCGCAGCACCTCGGCGTAGAGCGGCGCGATCGCGTTGGCGACCACGCTCGGATCCGGCGTGCGACGATTGGAGTGATAGGCGACGATGTTGCCGTGCTGGTCGAACGACGGGGTGATATGCGCGAACACCCAATAATGGTCACCGCTGCGCGCCATGTTCTTGACGTAGCCGAAGATCTCGCGGCCGGCCGCGATGGTGTCCCACACCAGACGGAACACAGCGCGCGGCATGTCGGGATGACGGATGATGCTATGCGGCTGGCCAAGCAGTTCCGCCTCGCTGTAGCCGGCGATGTGGCAGAACGTGCTGTTGGCGTAAGTGATGCGGCCCTTCAGATCGGTTTTGGAGACGATCAGCTCACCCGCCGGAAAGAACACTTCCTTGCCGGTCGGGCGGATTTCGACAGCCATCGCCTTTCTCCTCGGAGGGCACGCCTCTGTTTTAGGTAAGTTCAGGGGTTTGAATTTGTCTTAAAGCCTACGCCTCACGTCACGCCGATGGGCCAAACACGTATTCGTACGAAGCTCTTTGATGGAACCTGGCGAGGCCGACGATCAGTTCGCCGGCCTCGCTGAGGTCATGCGGCTCGTTGTTCCACCAGTTCCTTGCGGACCTGGCCGAGATAGCCGTTGATCTGCTGAGCAAGCTGCTCCGATTGCGAAGACAACTGCGCCGAGGTCGTCATCGTCGACGCCGCCGCGCGTTCGTTGTCTTCGGCATTGCCGGCGAGCACGTGGATCGTTTCGGAGATCTCGCGCACCACCGCGAACGCCTCATCGATATTGCGTGCGATCTCGGCGGTCGATTGCGACTGCGCGCCTGCTGCACCGGCCACCTGACGGGTGATGCTGTCGATCTCCGCGATGACGGTGCCGATCTCACCGATCGAGCTGCTGACCGCGCCGGCCGCGCCGTGAACCTGGCCGACCTGCGCTTCGATCTCGCCGGTGAACTGCGCGGTCTGCGACGCCAACGCCTTCACTTCATGTGCCACCACGGCGAAGCCGCGGCCGGCATCGCCGGCGCGCGCCGCTTCGATCGTGGCGTTGAGCGCCAGCAGGTTAGTCTGGCTGGCGATCGCTTCGATCGCCTTGACCATCTCGCCGATGTTGTTGGCGACCTGTTTCAGCGCATCGACATTGCCGGTGGCTTCGCCGACGCTACTCACCGCCCGCGCCACGATCTCGGCGGAGCGATCGATTTCGGCACGTACGCCGCTGGCGCTCGACGTCAGCTCCGACGTCGCCGAGGCGACCGACTGCATATTGGCCGCGGCCTGTTCGGACGCCGCCGCGACCGAAGCCAGCTGTTCGCGTGCCGAGGACGCGCCGACCGTCAGCGTGCCGGCGGTGTCTTTCATCTCGGCCGAGCCTTGGTCGAGCGCGGTGACGATCGCGCTCGTGGTCGCCTCCAGCTCCGCGGTGCGGCCTTCGAAGCTCTTGATCCGCCGCTCGATGTTTTCGGCGGCCGTATTGATGGCGCCGGCGCCGTGCAGCAGCGCACCGTGCAACCCGCCCGGCAGGATACGGCGGAAGTACTTGTTGTGATGCATCGCGGTCATCGCCGCGGTCGCCTCGCGAACGAAGGCGTCGCAATCGTCGATCATGTCGTTGATGGCGCGCAGCAGCGTGCCGGTGCGGCCGTCATCCGGAATGCCGAGGATTCGCGCTTCGAAATCGCCGTCGGCAATGCGGCGGCAGACGTCGCTGGCCTCGCCGAGCAGTCGCCGCGTCTGGCTGATGCGGAACAGCGCCAGCCCGGCGAACACCATCACGACGCCTTGGATCGCCATCGCGGTGACGTAGTACTCGAACACGCCGCACACCACCGCCGCGCCCGCGGCGACGATCAATCCGGCGACGTTAAGCCGCGCTCTTGAGAGAGAACATAAGTTCGTCATAGGAGGCCTTCTGGGAAGCGACAAAATCGGACAGCGCGCGCGAGCCTGCGGACAACGCGTCTTTGGCGTTGCGGTGGCTGCGCTCGGTGCGGAGGATTTCGGCGTAGAGCGGGATGATCGCGCCTTCGAGCACGCCGCGATCCGGCGCGCGCCGGTTGGAGTGATAGCCGACGATCCGCCCCGCACCGTCGAACGAGGGCGTGACGTGCGCGAACACCCAATAGTGGTCGCCGTTGCGCGTCATGTTCTTCACATAGGCGAAGATTTCGCGGCCCTGCTGCACGGCATCCCACATCAGCTTGAACACCGCGCGCGGCATATCGGGATGGCGGATGACGTTGTGCGGCTGGCCGATCAGCTCCGCCTCGCTGTAGCCGGCGACATCGCAGAACAGGCGGTTGGCATAGGTCAGCCGCCCTTTGGTGTCGGTCTTGGAGACGATCAATTCAGAAGCTGGGAAGAAGGCCTCCCGTCCGCTGGGCGTGACGTGGCGCATAGATGACCTCGATGGAACTCATTTGCGCCTGCTCGTTATTCGCAGAACTCTTGCGAATGAGTTTATTCCACCAAAGGTGAACTACTAAAGTTCAAACCATCGCCGAAAGCGCCATTCGAATACCGTTTCTGGGCAACCTTGAGCGACGACAACACATAAAAAGGTATTTAATTGCCTCAATCGCCGAGGCCATGGGCGATCACCTTGCGCATCAGATTGGGCAAAGCTTCGTCTGACAGCGTCGAGATCTGCATCCAGCGCATGCCGGCGGGGGCTCGGGTGCCGGCCGAGGCATGCGCCACATACACGGTCAGCTCCAGCGGGAAGTGCGTGAAGACATGGCTGACGACGCCGGCTTTGCGGTGCCAGCGGGTGACGCCTTTCAGCGCGGGGGCCTGGGCCTTGGCGGCGGCTTCGTCCTGATCGGGCAGCCAGTCGGAATTCGGCACCTCGGTCATGCCGCCGAGCAGGCCCTTGGCGGGGCGGCTGCGGACCAGCACCTGGTCGCCGCGGATCACCACGAAGGCGGCGCCGCGGCGCAGCACCCCGGTCTTCTTCGGCGCCTTGCGCGGGAAGCTCTCGGCGTCGCCGCGCAGCCTTGCGGCACAGCCTTCCATCAGCGGGCACAGCGCGCAGGCCGGCTTCTTCGGCGTGCAGATGGTGGCGCCGAGATCCATCAGCGCCTGGGCGCTGTCGCCGGCGCGCGACGGGCCGAGCAGCGTCTCGGCCAGCGCCTTGATGCGCGGCTTGGCCTTCGGCAGTTCGTCCTCGACCGCGTAGAGCCGCGACACCACCCGCTCGATATTGCCGTCGACCGGCATCGTCCGCCGGCTGAACGCGATCGCGGCGATGGCGGCTGCAGTGTAGGGCCCGACGCCGGGCAGCGCGCGCAGCCCCTCCTCCGTATCCGGAAAGCGACCGCCATGCTGGCGCGTCACCGCCACTGCGCAGGCGTGCAGATTGCGGGCGCGCGAGTAGTAGCCGAGCCCGGCCCACATCTTCAGCACGTCGTCGAGCGAGGCTTCGCCCAGCGCCGTCACCGTCGGCCACCGCGCCATGAACTTGTCGAAATACGGCCCGACCGCCCGCACCGTGGTCTGCTGCAGCATGATCTCCGACAGCCACACCGCGTAAGGATCGGAAGTCGCGCCGGGCAGCGCCCGCCACGGCAGGCTGCGGCGATGCCGGTCGTACCAGGCGAGCAGCGCGGCGGGCCGCGCACGCAACGAAGCGTCGGCCGGGTCGTGCTCTGCTGTGATGACCGGGGATTGTTTCCGCCGCGGCGCCGCGCCTGCTAGACTCATGAGCGGTATCGTCGCAAAGCGTCCCTGCATGAGCAAGCCCGGCCCGATCACCGCCAAGCCACTGTCCGGCCTGTTGGGCGCAACGCTGTCCGAAGCGTTCGCCAAACAGGGCTTTGCGGCGCGCGAGCTGGTGACGCGCTGGGCCGAGATCGCCGGGCCTCAGATCGCCGCGCATTCCGAACCGCTGAAGATGCAGTGGCCGCGCCCGGTCGACGGACAGCCGGTAGAACCGGCGACGCTGGTGCTGCGGGTCGAAGGCCCGATGGCGCTGGAGATCCAGCATTCTTCCGACCTGATCCTGGAACGGGTCAACCGCTTCCTCGGCTGGAATGCGGTCGGGCGGATCGCGCTGCGCCAGGCGCCGCTGTCGCGCCGGCCGCGCAAGACCGTGCCGCCCGGTCCCGATCCGGCAGCGGTCGCCCGCGTCGCCGCGACGCTCGACCAGGTCGCCGATCAGGAGCTACGCGACGCGCTGGCGCGGCTCGGCGCGACGATCAAGCGGAAGTGACGCCGGCGGTTTTGGCGGTGTTCAGGCCCGGCATTGCCACAATTGTTGTTTCAAGCTAGCGACAATCCCAAGGTCGTGCGGCCCAAGCGCCGCTGACGTGTCGTTGTCCGCGGCGTGTCCCGCCGAACTGGAGCTGTTTGCCGATGATCACGCGCCGCACTTTTACCGCCGCCTTGTCGCTGACCGGCGTGTTCGCCGTCGTCGGCGTCTCGCCGTTCCGGCTGATCGATTCGGCCTTCGCGCAGAGCAAGGAAGCCGCGGCGGCCGCCGACGTCGCCAAGCCGATGTCGCTGCCCGACATGGCGCTCGGCCCGAAGGACGCCGCCGTCACCGTGACCGAATATGCCTCGCTGACCTGCTCGCACTGCGCCGCGTTCAACGAGCAGGTCTATCCGCAGATCAAGAAGGCCTACATCGACACCGGCAAGATCCGCTACGTGTTCCGGGAGTTCCCGCTCGACATCAAGGCCGCCGCCGGCTCAATGCTGTCGCGCTGCATCGCCAAGGAGGATTCCGCCAAGTACTTCGCGGTCACCGACGTGCTGTTCAAGAGCCAGACCGAGTGGGTGCTGAAAGACACTACCGAACAGCTCAAGCGCATCGGCAAGCAGGCCGGCCTGTCGGGCGAAGAGGTGGAAGCCTGCCTGAAGGACCAGAAGCTGCTCGACAAGATCGCCGCCGACCAGAAGTACGCCAACGAAGTGCTGAAGGTGAACGCCACTCCGACCTTCTTCATCAACGGCGAAATGCTGCGCGGCGAGAACTCGTTCGACGAATTCGCCAAGCGCATCGACGCCCTGCTGGCGAAAAAGAGCTGAGGCGCGGGCGTTCTCTACCTTGTGCCGGCACTGCGCGCGATCCCTTCACTACCGTCATTGCCGGGCTTGACCCGGCAATCGATCTCCTTCGTAAGACGGCCTTCCAGTTAGCGCGCTGACGCGCGATGGATGCGCGGGTCAAGCCCGCGCATGACGAGGGTGAATCCCTCTCGTTCGTCATTCCGGGGCGCGCGCAGCGCGAGCCCGGAATCCATAACCACCGCGTTCATGATGGACCGAGAACCCCGTTCCGCGCATCATCGCAACCGAGAGCGCACAGCGTATGGATTCCGGATTGCGCGCAACGGCGCGCAATCCGGAATGACGGACGTTGAACCGGCAAGCCCTTCAGGGAATGGGCAATACCTGGTTGCGACCGCCCCAGTCGGCGCCACTCCGAAATCCCCAGATTTATCGCGCTTTTTCGGCGAATCCCGCCGTGGAAAAGCCCGCTGGCGTGGTTGCTCATGCCTTAATCGGCGGCCATTGTCGCCGGCTAACGCTGCTGCCGGCTGCGAGCGAGTTGCGACCGGGCGGGACAACCTATGGTATCGTCCGGCTTGAGAGATTCGCTACAGCCGCGGGAACCTGCGGCCCATAGAGCATCGGACCAGATGAAACTCACGCGTCTCCGCCTCCACGGCTTCAAGTCGTTCGTCGAGCCCACTGACTTCATGATCGAGCCGGGTCTGACCGGCGTGGTCGGGCCGAACGGCTGCGGCAAGTCCAATCTGGTGGAAGCGCTGCGCTGGGCGATGGGCGAAACCTCGCACAAATCGCTGCGCGCGACCGACATGGACGCGGTGATCTTCGCCGGCTCCGGCAACCGACCGGCGCGCAACCATGCCGAAGTGGTGATGTCGATCGACAATTCCGATCGCACCGCGCCGGCCGCGCTGAACGATTCCGACACCCTGGACATCTCGCGCCGGATCGAGCGCGAGGCCGGCTCGGTGTATCGCATCAACGGCCGCGAAGTCCGCGCCCGCGACGTGCAATTGCTGTTCGCCGACGCCGCCACCGGCGCCCGGTCGCCGGCGCTGGTCCACCAGGGCAAGATCGGTGAAATCATCCAGGCCAAACCGGAACAGCGCCGCCGCGTGCTGGAAGACGCCGCCGGCGTTGCCGGCCTGCACGCCCGCCGCCACGAAGCCGAGCTGCGGCTGAAAGCGGCCGAAACCAACCTGACCCGCGTTGAGGACGTGATCGGCCAGCTGTCGACCCAGGTCGACGGCCTGAAGAAGCAGGCGCGCCAGGCGATCCGGTTCCGCGAAGTCGCAGCCAAGGTCCGCAAGACCGAGGCGATGCTGTATCATATGCGCTGGCGCGACGCGCAGGCCGAAGTCGGCGCCGCCGCCGAGGTGCATGATCTCGGCGTGCGCCAGCTCGCCGAATGCACCCGCGTGCAGGCCGAAGCCTCGCGCATCCAGGCCGACCGCGCCTCGATTTTGCCGAGCCTGCGCGAGGCCGAAGCCCGCGCCGCCGCAGGCCTGCAGCGGCTGATCAACGCCCGCGAACAGCTCGACCGCGAAGAGGTCCGCGCCAAGGAGCGCGTGGTTGAACTGGAGCGGCGGCTGGCGCAATTTTCTTCCGACGTCGAACGCGAGCAGCGGCTGGCGATCGATGCCGACGCCGCGCTGGAACGGCTCGACACCGAAGACGTCGAGCTGCGCGAGGAGATCCTGGAGCGGGTCGAGAAGCGCAGCGGCGTCGACGAGCGCGTCGCCGAAGCCGATGCCTCGCTGAGCGAAGCCGAGCAGCTGTTCGCCGAACTCACCACCCAGCTCGCCGAACTCACCGCGCGGCGCAACCAGTTCGAGCAGAGCGTCCGCACCCATCGCGACCGGCTGGCGCGGCTCGATACCGAGATCAAGAACGTCGAGAGCGAAATCGACCGGCTGTCCGCCGAGACCTCCGGCGCCGGCGATCTCACCGAACTCGCCGAAGCGGTCGAGATCGCCCAGGAGCTGCTGGCCGAGCAGGAAGCCGCGGTGCAGGCCGCCGAAGCCGCACAGATCGCCGCGCGGCAGACGCTGGACGGCTCGCGGGCGCCGCTGGTCGAAGCTGATAAGAAGGTGCAGCGGCTCGAGACCGAAGCCAAGACGATCAGCAAGATCCTCAACGGCGAGACCAAGAATCTGTGGCCGCCGATCATCGACGGCATCACCGTCGCCAAGGGCTATGAAAAGGCGATCGGCGCCGTGCTCGGCGACGATCTCGACGCACCGGTCGATCCGTCGGCGCCGATGCGCTGGACCGATGTCGGCGTGCAGCCGGAAGATCCGGCGCTGCCGGAAGGCGTCGAGGCGCTGGCGCAGCACGTCACCGCGCCGCCGGAGCTGGCGCGCCGCCTCGCTCAGATCGGCGTCGTCACCAAGGAGCGCGGCAATGAGCTGTGCGAACAGCTCAAGACCGGCCAGCGGCTGGTGTCTCTCGACGGCGACGTCTGGCGCTGGGACGGCTTCGTCGCCTCCGCCCATGCACCTACCGGCGCCGCCCGCCGTCTCGCCGAACGCGCCCGGCTGACCGACATCGAGAACGAACTCGAACAGGCCCGGATCGACGCCGCCGCCAAGCGCCAGGCGCTGGAGACTGCCGAAGCCGAATTGAAGATGGCGGCCGCCGCCGAGACCGCCTCGCGCGAGAGCCTGCGCGGCGCCCGCCGCGAAGTCGACGCCGCGCGCGAGCGCTTCTCCGCTGCCGAGCGCGAGGTCAACCGCCACGCCGCGCGCAAGTCGGCGCTGGCCGAAGCGCAGTCGCGCCTCGCCACCGACCGCGCCGAAGCCGAAGCCGCGCTGGAGAATGCCGAGGCGCAGATCGCCGAGCTGGAGCCGAACACCGAGGCCGAAGCCCGTCTCGCCGCGGTGCGCGGCGACATCGACGGCCGCCGCCGCATCGCCGCGCAGATCCGCGCCGAAGCCCAGGCGCTGGCGCGCGAAGCCGAGCTCGCCGACAAGCGGCTGCAGGCGATCGCCGCCGAGCGGATGGACTGGCAGAAGCGCAAGGCCGGCGCGGCGTCGCAGATCGCCACCGTCGAAGAGCGCGTCGCCGAACTCACCGCCGAACGCGCCGAACTCGACAACGCACCGGAAGTATTCGCCGAGAAGCGCAGCGCGGTGATCACCGAGATCGAATTCGCCGAAGCCGATCGCCGCGCCGCCGCCGACGCGCTGGCAGCCGCCGAACAGGCGATGAGCGAAACCGACCGCCTGGCGAAAACCTCGCTCGAACAGCTCTCCAGCGCCCGCGAAGCCTGCGCCCGCGCCGAGGAGCGGATGGAAGCGGCCCGCCGCCGGCTCGAAGACGTCGAGCGCGAAATCCGCGACATGCTCGAGGTCGAGCCGCAGGCCGCCGCCCAGCTCGCCGAGATCACCGAGGGCGCCGAGCTGCCCCCGCTCGCCGAGATCGAAGAGAGCTTGGACAAGCTGCGCCGCGACCGCGAGCGGCTCGGCGCCGTCAACCTGCGCGCCGAAGAAGAACTTAACGAGGTCGAGACCCAGCACGGCACGCTGGCGGCCGAGCGTGACGATCTGGTCGAGGCGATCAAGAAGCTGCGCACCGGCATCCAGAGCCTGAACAAGGAAGCCCGCGAGCGGCTGCTCGCCTCGTTCGACGTCGTCAACGGTCACTTCAAGCGGCTGTTCACCACGCTGTTCGGCGGCGGCGAAGCCGAGCTGAAGCTGATCGAAAGCGACGATCCGCTCGAAGCCGGTCTCGACATCATCGCCAAGCCGCCGGGCAAGAAGCCGCAGTCGCTGTCGCTACTCTCGGGCGGCGAGCAGGCGCTGACCGCGATGGCGCTGATCTTCGCGGTGTTCTTGACCAACCCGTCGCCGATCTGCGTGCTGGACGAAGTCGACGCGCCGCTCGACGACCACAACGTCGAACGGTTCTGCGACCTGCTCACCGACATGGCGAAGACCACGGAAACCCGGTTCATCACCATCACCCACAACCCGATCACCATGGCCCGCATGAACCGCCTGTTCGGCGTCACCATGGCCGAACGCGGCGTCTCCCAGCTGGTCTCCGTCGACCTCCAGGGCGCGGTGGACATTCTGGATCAGAACGTGGCGTGATTTCCCCTGCCCCTGCTGGGGAGGGCAATCGCAGATGCAAGCCCTCGGGCCCATTACTCCGGCTCTCGCTTCACCCTCCCCTGGAGGGGGAGGGTCGGCACGCGGCCCGCGGAGCGGGACGTGTGACGGGGTGGGGTGAGCCGCAAGCATGGCGGATGAACTCTTCGCCACCCCACCCCGCTCGCTGCGCGAGCGACCCTCCCCCTCCAGGGGAGGGTAAGGCATGTCAGGCATGATCCCCCCATCCCTCCCCGCAGACCTCAAAGCCGCGCTGGAGCACAAGCTGCATGGCCTCGCGCGGGCCGACGCGGCGGCGCGGGCGGAGCGGATTTCGCTGACCTATCGCGGCGGCGGCACCTCGGCGCCGATCAGCAGCGAAGCCGACGCACTGGCCTATGCGGGCGCGCGGATGCCGGCGACCTACGCGGCGGTGATCGCCTGTCTCAACGCGCTGTCTGCGATCCGCCCCGGCTTCGCGCCGGCGACGCTGCTCGACGTCGGTGCCGGCCCCGGCACCGCGAGCTGGGCCGCGGCTCAAGCATTCGAGACGCTGCAACGCTTCACCCTGCTCGACGCCAATCCGGCGCTGCGCAAGCTGGCGCTACACCTCGCCGAAGCGACTCGCCTGCCCGCGATCGACTACCGGCTCGGTGACGCCGGCAAGGCGCTGGCCGACGCGCCGGAGGCTGCGCTGGTGATCGCCAGCTACGTCATCAACGAGCTCTCCGACGCCGCCCGGGCAACCTTCGCCGACGCGCTGTGGCGCAAGACCACCGATACGCTGCTCGTGGTCGAGCCCGGCACGCCCGCCGGGTATCAGCGCATCCTCGACCTGCGCGACCGGCTGATCGCCCAGGGCGCGCGCGTGATCGCGCCGTGCCCGCATGAGTCCGCCTGTCCGGTGAGCGCGCCGGACTGGTGCCACTTCGTGCAGCGGCTGCCGCGCTCGAAGCTGCATCTGCAGCTCAAGGCCGCCGACGTGCCGTTCGAAGACGAGAAGTTCAGCTACGTGGCGCTGACTCGTGCCGCATTGCCGGAGCGGCCCGCACGAGTGCTGGCGCAGCCTGAGCAGACCAAAGCGGCGATCACCGCCAAACTCTGCACGCCGGCCGGCACGCTCGAGCTCGCCGTCGCCGCGCGCCGCGACAAGCCGGCCTATGCGCGGTTCCGGCGCCTCGACTGGGGCGACACGCTCTAAGCCCAGGCCGATTGATCAGAACGCGACCTTGACCTTGCCGGTGACGAGGTGGGTGACGGAGTCGCTGCTGCCGACGATCGCATCGTAACCGATCGATACCAACGTCGCCTGCCCGAGCCGACCGGTGACGCCGGTGCCGAACACGCCGCGGTCGCGGATGCCCTGGCCGGTGAAGGTGGTGAACACGCCCGGCAGCGTCGGCTCGACGAAGTTGGCGTCGATGCCGCGCACGCCGTCGCGGAATTCGTGCAGCCAGGCCAGCCGCAGTTCCGGCGTCAGCAGGCCGTTGCTCGTTTGCAGATCGCGCGCGATCCGCAGGCTGGTGCCGGACCGCAGCGACTCGGTGCGGTCGGCCGCAACGCTCAGCGCGCTGATGCCGCCGGTTTCGGTGAACGCATCGGTGGTGACGCGGGTGTATTGCAGGCTCAGTTCCGGCGTGACCACGAAGCCGCCTAACAACCGCAGGTCGGTGCCGATCGCGCCGCGCACCGTATAATGATTGCCGTCGAACCGTGAGCTGTTGGCGCTGCCGAGCGCGACGCGGCGGTTGTCGTAGCCGTCCCAGCCATAGAAACCGAGGAGGTTGGCGTACCACGCCGGCGCCCGATAGCTGCCATAGCCGCCGATGCTGCGGCTGGTGATCTTGGTTGTGCTGCCGAGCGAATCCAGATCGCCGCTGGTCAGTGCGTAGCCGCCGAACGCGCCGACCACCCAGCGGTCGGAGACGCGCCAGTCGGCGCCGGCGACGACGCTGGCGGTGGTCGAGCGGGTCGCGCTGACGTCGGGACGCGCGCCTTCGCGCGAACTGCTGAGGCTGGAGCCGACGAACACGCCGAAACCCGGATCGACCTCCGCGCGCAGCGGCGGCGCCTTGGTGATCGGCGCATAGGCCAGCGCATCCGCATTGGCGCCCCAGCCGGAAGCGGTGAGCGCATCGCGCATGTTCCAGGCGCCGAGCGAGGCCAGCGTCCGCTCCATCGGCGAGCCGGAGGTGCCGAACAGGCCGGCATCGGCCATCGCCAGCGCCGCGCCGGCGCCGCCGAGATCGCTGCCGCCGCCGAACCTGGTCTGCATCATCCGCTGATCGATCAGCGTGCCGGTCTGCGACACCGAGGCCAGCGTCATCCGGCCGAGCGCCTGATACGAAGCCGGCGAAAGCTGCGACAGCGCCGCGCCGACATCGGCCGCGCTCGCCACGCGGTCGATCATGGTCTGCGCATCGGCGCTCGCCGCGACGCTGTTGGAGAGGTTGTCGAACAGCCAGGCCGGCCCGGCGCTGCCGGGCTTCGACGGGCTGGCGAAGGCCGAGAACGACGGCGCGAAGGCGTTCGCCACCTCGAACGAGGTGTACAGCGTGCCGCCGATATTCACGGTCTGGCCGGCCGTGAGCTGCGCCCGCTTGGCGTCGGACAGGCCGACCTTGTAGTAGTTCAGCGTATCGGTGCCGGCGCCGCCATTGACCAGACCGACGATCCGCGAGCCCGGCAGAATGTTGACGGTGTCGTTGCCGCCTTCCATGTTCACGGCGCGACCGTTGTTGCCGATGATGGTGCCGGAGTTGGTGAGGACGTCGTTGCCCTCGCCCATCTGGATCGCCGAGCCGTCGCCGCGGATGAAGCGCGCCGAGCCGGTGCCGGTGTAAGTGACGCCATCGAGGGTGCCGACCGAGCCGGTGTCGGGCGTGCCGTTCTGCAGCAGCACCACGGCGTTCGGATCGGGGATCGCGCCGTTGCCGATAATTGTGCCGGCATTGACGATGGTGTCGTTGTCGGCGGCGGTGCCGGTCTTGTTCTCCAGCCGGATCGCGAAGCCGTTCTGGCCGATGATGGTGGCGCCGGCGTTGTTTGTGATCGTGGTCGCCGCGACGCCGCTGCGGCTGCCGTCGGGGTTGGAATCGTTGTTGACGACGATGCCGTAGGACGCGCCCGAGATGGTGCCGAAATTGGTGATGGTGCCGCCGCCGATCGACAGGCCTTCGCTGTTGTTGAGCCGGCCGCCGGAATCGTAACCGCCCGCACCGGTGCCTTCGATGATGCCGTAATTGGTGACGGTGGCGGCGAAATCGACATCGACGCCGTCGCCGTCGCCCGTGCCGCTGCCGTTATAGGCGCCGGTAATGCGGCCGTAGTTGACGACCGTGCCGGTGCCGTCGGAGCCGACGCCGGAGCCGTTGCGGCCGATGATGGTGGCGCCGGCCTCGTTGGTGACGGTGACATTGGCATCGGTGGTGATGCCGTGGCGGAAGCCCGAGATGGTGCCGCCGGACTTGTTGATCACCGTGCCCGAATGACTCTGGAAGTCGATGCCGTCGTTGCTGCTGCCGACCGCACCGTCCGAATAGATCAGGCCGTAATTGGTGACAGTGGCGCCCTCGCCGGGCCGCACCGCGTCGGCCGACGTCGAGCGGATCACGCCGGTAGCGCGGTTGATGATCTGGATGGTGCCGGAGGTGAGATCGTTGAAATCGATCGCCTGGCCGGTGCCGGTCGACGTGATGGTGCCGGCGTTGTCGACGGTGAAGCTGCCGGTGGTCGCCAGCGTGCTCGCGGTGACGCGGATCGCGTCATCCTGCGACTGGATCGTGCCGGTCGAGGTGTTGATCACCGTGAATGCGGTGACGGTGCCGAGGTTGCTGATATTCAGATTGATTGCACGATTGGCCGTGGTGGTCGCATCGATCAGCCCCGCATTGGTGATGGTCGTGCTGCCAGAGCCCGGCCGGATCGCGTCGTTACCGAGCGCCCGGATGATGCCGCCGGCATTGTTGTTGATCTGCACCGTGCCGGTCGCCGAGCTGTTGCTGGCGAAGTCGAACACCTGGCCGGTGTTGGAGACGATGGTGCCGGAGTTGTTGATCACCACCATGCCGTTGCCGATCGAGGTGTTCAGCCGGAAGGCATCGTCGACCGTCGAAATCAGCGCGCCGGCGAAATTGTTCAGCGTCAGGCTGCGCGGCGGATTGGCACCCGAGGTGTCGATGCCGCGATTGCTAGAGGAGATCGTGCCAGAGTTGTTGATGACCACGCCGGCCGCCGGACCGGTGAAGGTGATGGCGGTGCCGCTGACGTTCAGCGTTCCGCCGGACTCGACGGTGCCGGTATCGGTGCCGGTGACGGTCTTGGCGGTGGTGTCGGTGGCTCCAGAAGAGACGTCGAACGAAGCGGCGCCAGCCGGCAGCGAAACAGAGACTACACCCAGACACGCAAAGACCATCCAGCTCGCGCCGGCACGCCACTTCAACATCGACCCACCCCCAAACTGGGGGCACTCCTAGGTTCGGCAATTGACAGCGGGATGACGTTTGGACGACTCGCCGGCCGGCAGGATGCTGCGCATCGCACTGATGCTCATCGGCAACGAAAATATGGATCATGAGTTGTAGCTGACGTCGATACACGCCGTCGCGCGCAACGCCGAGTGGATTGAACATTCGCACCGACACCAGCGACCAACAGATGCCGTGCGGGTGGCGCGGTCCCTGCCGCGCGCGTGCCGTTCGGACGCTGAGGCGCAGGGTCTTGGTTGGATGGGAGCCGCCAATATGTGGATTTTTCTCGGCATCGTCGTCGCGGTCGCGCTGTATGCGCTCGTGACCTACAACCGCCTGGTGGCGCTGCGGCAACGCGTCGGACAGGCGTTCGCCGACATCGACGTGCAGCTCAAGCAGCGGCACGATCTGATTCCGAACCTGGTCGAGACCGTGAAGGGCTATGCGGCGCACGAGCGCACGACGCTCGAGGACGTCGTCAAGGCACGCAACACCGCGATCTCGGCGCAGGGCCCCGGCCAGATGGCCGCGGCCGAGAACGCGCTGACCGCCTCGCTCGGCCGGCTGATCGCGCTCGGCGAGGCCTATCCGGACCTCAAGGCCAACGCCAATTTCCAGCAGCTGCAGGGCGAACTCAGCGATATCGAGAACAAGATCGCGGCGAGCCGCCGGTTCTTCAACAACGCCGTGCAGGAGTACAACACCGGCATCCAGCAGATGCCCGCCGCGCTATTCGCCGCCCCCCTCGGCTTCACCCACAAGGACTACTTCGACCTCGGCGAGACGCGCACCCAGGTCGAGCAGGTGCCGCAGGTGAAGTTCTAGTTCGAACGCCTCTCGCTCCCCTCCCCCTTGCGGGGAGGGGTCGGGGGTGGGGAACCACGAGCTCCGTGCTCGCGTCCACCCCCACCCGACCGGCCTTACGGCCGGCCACCCTCCCCGCAAGGGGGAGGGAGGTTCAGGCCGGCGCTGCGAGGATTGGACACCCACCATGGCCGCCTACGGTCTCTACACCCACATCGCCGCCAACAAGACCCGGTCAGTCGTGCTGCTGATCGGGCTGTTCGTGCTGGTGTATGTGCTGGTCTATGCCGGTGCGCTGATCGCCGAGGTGGTGATCGATGGCGAGCGCACGGTGCCGGACTATCTGCGCGCCGCCACGGCTGACCTGATCAAGGCGGCGCCGTTCGCCACCATCGGCGCGGCGCTGTGGATCGTGATCGCCTATTTCTTCCACCAGAAGCTGATCGACGCCGTGACCGGTGGCCATGTGGCGACACGGGCCGAACAGCCGCGGCTGTACAATCTGCTCGAGAACCTGTGCATCTCGCGCGGCATTCCGATGCCGAAGCTGAAGATCATGGACAGCGATGCGCTGAACGCCTTCGCCAGCGGCCTCAATCCCAAGCAATACGCCGTCACGGTGACGTCGGGGCTGGTGGAGCGGCTCGACGATGCCGAACTCGAAGCGGTGCTGGCGCACGAGCTGACCCACATCAGGAACGGCGACGTCCAGATGATGGTGATCGCAGTGATCATCGCCGGCGTCGTCGGGTTCTTCGGCGAGTTGATGTTCCGGCTGTTCTTCCAGGGCGGGGTACGGATCGGCGGCGGCTGGTCGGGCGGCGGCTCGTCATCGTCCTCTTCCTCCTCGTCGTCAGGCGATCGCAAGAGCGGCGGCGGCGCGATCATCGTGGTGATCCTGGCGATCGTGCTGATCCTGCTGGCCTGGCTGCTGTCGCAAGTGGTGAAGCTGGCGCTGTCGCGGTCGCGCGAATTCCTCGCCGACGCCGGCTCGGTGGAACTGACCAAGAACCCGGATGCGATGATCTCGGCGCTGCGCAAGATCGAGAATCGCGGCGAACTGCCGGGCGCGACCTCGGCCGTGATGGAGATGTGCGTCGACAATCCGCGCTCCGGCTTCTCCGATCTGTTCGCCACCCACCCTTCGGTCGAGGCGCGGGTCGATGCGCTGGTCAAGTTTGCCGGCGGACACTACCAGCCGCCGCTGCCCACTCTGCCGACGGCGGAGCATGACGATGACACCGCCGCCGAGCCTGAGGGTTCGACGGTCGATGGTAAAGCGCCAGCTTCCGCCGAGCCGCACGGACCTTGGAGCGACACGCCCGCGCTGGCGCCGAAACCATCGCCGCTGCGCGGGCCTTGGGGCCGGCGCGGCTGACCGCCCAAATCAGCGGCACCGCCTCGCATCTGAACGATTTTGTTGAGGACCCGCAGGCGTCATTGCCCGACCGATTGAATTATCCCTTGTTTCTGCCATGTTCGCGCCCAAAGCAGAGGTCTGCACCTTGGCCGGCACGGCCGCGGTGGGGGATCGAACCGGCCGGTAAAGGAATCTCATGGCGAAGCCAGCAGTGATCGTCGTCGGCGCAGACAAGGGCGGCGTGGGCAAAACCACGGTGTCGCGCACCCTGCTCGACTATTTCAGCGCCAACAACGTCCCGACCCGCGCCTTCGACACCGAGTCGCCGCGCGGCACGCTGAAGCGCTTTCACCCCGACATCACCGAGATCGTCGACATGACGTCGACGGCCGATCAGATGAAGATCTTCGACACGCTGAACTCGGCGGTGCCGTCGGTGACCGTGATCGACGTCCGCGCCGGCCTGTTGTCGCCGGCGCTGGCCTCGTTGCGCGACATCGGCTTCCTCGACGCGGCGCGCTCCGGCCAGATCACCTTCGCGGTGTTCCATATTCTCGGCCCCTCGATCGCCTCGCTGGACGAAATCGCCGAGACCGCCAACTTCATGATCGGCGCGAAGTACTTCCTGACGAAGAACTTCATCAACAACACCAGCTTCTTCGAGTGGGACCAGGCGACCTACAATTCGTACTTCCACCGCATCAAGGACGCCACCGAGCTGACGATTCCGAAGCTCAACGAAATGGCGTACGAGCAGGTCGAAGTGTCGTCGGTGCCGTTCCTGAAGTTCGTCGCCAACAAGGGCGTCAGCGGCGAGCCGGCCAACTACTCCTTCGTGCTGCGCGGCTATGTCCGGCACTGGCTCGCCAATGTCTGGAGCGAGTTCGACCGCATCAAGCTGACCGACATCGTCGGCAAGGACAAGAACGGCCGCGGCACCCCGGTGACCGACGAGCCGGGCGAGAAATAGTTCGCATCGCTGAGGAATCCGGCTATATCGGACGGCCTTCCCCGACCGATACAGCCTGATGTCGCGCACTCCGGTTTACATCGTCTGTTCGCCGCGCCCGTTCGTCGGCAAGACCCTGATCGCCCGCGTGCTCACCGAATATCTGCTGCTGCAGCGCGGCTCGGTGCTGGCGTTCGACATCAACGTCAAAGAGCCATCTCTGCTCGATTATCTGCCGCGCGTCACCGAGACCGCGCAGGTCGACGATACCTTCGGCAAGATGGCGCTGATGGATCGGCTGATCCTGAACGACGGCCTCGCCAAGGTGATCGACCTCGGCTTCCACGCCTTCGACGAGTTCTTCGACACCTTCGCCGAGATCGGCTTCATCAAGGAAGCGGTACGCCGGCGCGTGGCGCCGGTGGTGCTGTTCCTCGCCGATACCGACCGCAATTCGGCGCGCGCCTATGACCACCTGCAGGATATCGTGCCGCCGCGGCAGCTGATCACCATCGACAACGAGCATATCCTGCTCGGCGAGCTGCCGGCGGTGTACCGCCACGGCCGGGTGATGCGTATCCGCGGGCTGCCGCCGTTCCTGAAGACCTATATCGACCGCGTGAACTTCTCGTTCACCGGCTACCTGCGCGCCGAGCCGGACGCCTCCACCGAACTGAACCAGTGGATCCGCACCAACTACACAACCTTCCGCGCGCTCGAATTGGAGCTGACTCAGGGGCGGTAGCGCTGCGGTCGCCCACAGACAGCCTGCTCCTCATCCCGCAGACGACCTGCTCCCTCGCCCCGCTCTTGCGGGGAGAGGGCTGGGGTGAGGGGCTGAGGACTCCCCGCGCGTACCGCAGCTTGCTGATATGCAGTGCCTGGCCCCTCACCCGGATTGCTACGCAATCCGACCTCTCCCCGCATGGCGGGGAGAGGTTAAGTCAATGCCCTTCGAACGCGACCAGCGTGCGGACCGGGACACCCATGGCGCGGATCTTGGCGGCGCCGCCGAGCTCCGGCAGGTCGATCACGAAACAGGCGGCGACGACTTCGGCGCCGATCTGGCGCAGCAGCTTGATGGCGCCCTCGGCGGTGCCGCCGGTCGCGATCAGGTCGTCGACCAGGATCACCCGCTCGCCGGGGGTGATGGCATCGACGTGGACCTCGATTTTATCGGTGCCGTATTCCAGCGCGTATTCCATCGACACGCAAGTATGCGGCAGCTTGCCCTTCTTGCGGATCGGCACGAAGCCTGATGAGACCTGATGGGCGATCGCGCCGCCGGTGATGAAGCCGCGCGCCTCGATGCCCGCCACCTTGTCGATCTTCGAGCCCGCCCACGGCTGCACCAGCTCGTCGATCGCCCGGCGGAACGCCCGCGGTTCGCCCAGCAGCGTGGTGATGTCGCGGAAGATGATGCCAGGCTTGGGATAATCCGGAATCGCCCGGACGCTGGCTTTCAAATCGTTTGCAAACTCGGGGGTCATCGGCGCGGGTCTTTCGTTACGGATGGGCGCAATTCGTCATCGGAAGGCGGCAGGCGCAATCGGGCAATTCGGTGAGTTACCGCCGGGGGTGGTAGCAGAGCTCCCCCGGCGGGCCTTCGATCTGGATCAATCGGCACCGCAGGCCATTGGGCTTAGGCCGGCTGGCCGAGCCGGAAGGCGTTTTCGACGATCCGCAGCCCGACCTCGCCGCCGAGCGACATCAGCGACTCGGGGTGGAATTGCACGCCGCCGACCGGCAGGGTCTTGTGCTCGATCGCCATCGCGATGCCGTCGTCGGTGGAGGCGGTGACGGTCAGCTCCTTCGGCATGTCGCGCATGTCGACATACAGCGAATGGTAGCGGCCGATCGTGACTTCGCCCGGCAGGCCGCGCATCAGCGTGCCGCCGTGCACCTGGATCCGCGACGGCCGGCCATGCGCCGGCTGCGCCAGCTGGCCGAGCGAGCCGCCAAAATACTCGCCCATCGCCTGCACGCCGAGGCAGACGCCGAAGATCGGCAGCTTCCTGGCGAGCGCGGCGTCGATCGTGTCCTTGATCTTGAAGTCCTCCGGCCGGCCGGGGCCGGGCGACAGCACCAACAGATCGTAGGCGTTTTCGGCCAGCATCTTCAGGCCGTGGACATAGCGCACCACCGTGACCTGGGCGCCGACCTGACGGAAATAGTCCGCCAGCATGTGCACGAAGCTGTCGTCGTGATCGACCAGCAGCACCTTCTTGCCCGAGCCGGTGGCGTCCGGCGCCACCGCCGACAGCGGCTTGGCCGGATCGCCGCGCAGCGCCTGGAACAGCGCCGCGGCTTTGACCTGGCATTCCTTGTCTTCGGCCACCGGATCGGAATCGAACAGGCAGGTGGCGCCGACGCGAACTTCGGCCAAGCCGTCCTTCATCCGAATAGTGCGGATGGTCAGCCCGGTGTTGATCGAGCCGTCGAAGCCGACCACGCCGAACGCGCCGGCATACCAGCGCCGCGGGCTGCGCTCGTGGTCCTCGACGAACTGCATCGCCCACAGTTTCGGCGCGCCGGTGACGGTCACGGCCCAGGCGTGGGTCAGGAAGGCGTCGAGCGCGTCGAAGCCCGGCCGCAGCATGCCCTCGACATGATCGACGGTGTGGAACAGCTTCGAATAGGTTTCGATCTGGCGGCGCGCCAAAACTTTGATCGTGCCCGGCACGCAGACCCGCGCCTTGTCGTTGCGGTCGACGTCGGTGCACATGTTGAGCTCGAACTCGTCCTTCTCGGAGTTCAGGAGCTTCTGGATCTGTTCGGCGTCGCTGATGGCATCGACGCCGCGGGCGATGGTGCCGGAGATCGGGCAGGTCTCGATCCGGCGGCCGTCGGAGCGGACGAACATTTCCGGCGAGGCCGACACCAGGAATTCGCCGTTGCCGAGATTGAGCAGGCCGCCATAGGGCGACGGGTTGATCCGGCACAACCGCTTGAACACTTCGGCCGGCGACCGCTCGCACGGCTCGCCGAATAGCTGGCCCGGCACCGCCTCAAACAGGTCGCCGCGAGCGAACGCCGCGCGGGCCTTCTCGACCACCTTGGGATAGTCGCCCGGGGCATGATCAGCGAAGCCCTGCCGGCCGGTCTGGGTATAGATGCTCTCGGCGGTTTCGTTCGGGAGGCCGGCGGTGGACTGGCCCTTCCAGGCAAATTCATACGAGATGCTGACGCCGCGGCCGGTGGCGCGGTCGTAGGCCAGCAGGCGGTCCGGCACGTACAGCACGATGTCGCGCTGGTCGGCCTCACGGGCCCGCTTCTGCTTCAGGTCCTCGAACTGGAACACCAGATCGTAGGCGAAGGCGCCGTAGAGGCCGAGCATCGGATCGGCCGGCGAGGCGAAGGCGGCGACGACGGCGCGCACCAGCGAGATCGCGCTGGCGCGGCGGGTGCGCTGCTCCTCATCGACCGGCGCTTCGCCGCGGACGATGTGCCCCCTGATTTTGGTGGCGCACGCCTGCTCGACGACGACGCAGGGCTCTTCGAGCTTGTCGGACAGGAACGCGATCAGAACCCGGCCGCGCGGATTGAGCGCCTCGATGGTGAATTTCTCGGCCTGCGTGGTGAGCGCCAGCGGCGGATCGGCAAAGCCGAGGTCGAAGCTCTCGTAGCGGCCCGGCACCGTGGTGCCGGACGACAGCATCACGCCGCGGCGGTGATCGAGCAGGTCGATCAGCTCGTCGAGCGCCTGGCCGCCGGTGAAAGGCTGGGCGCTGCGCGTCACCGCGAGGCCCGTGGCGGTCTTGTAGTCGCTGGTCGCGGGAAGCGAGAAAACGGTCCTGTTCATGGCATCCTCTTAAGCAACTTGCCGGAGGAACGCCACACAGGACAAACGAAAGCCGCCTCGCGTGGCGGCCTCAGGACGATCGGAAATTAACGGGATCGCACGGCCACCTCTGGTCAGGAGGTGCGCCACCAACGACGTCTGAGCAGCGGGGTCGGGCGGAACGTGCACATGGACCGGAGACGACCACCCCGGCCGGGCGGAGTCAAGGGGCTGCGGACGGGCTTAAATCAGACTATGGGCTTAAACTCGGCGCGGGGACCATCTCAGCCAAAGTCGAGAGGACCTCAATGAACGAGTCGACGAGGCTGTCATCGACCGGGCCGAACTCGCCGTGCGCGACTGCGTTTCGAACCCTGCTGGCTTCTCTGACAATTTTCGCTTCGTGCGGAGTAATCAGTCCCTGAGACGCGAGCACCTCGATCAACCGAACAGAACTTTGAGGATAGCGGAACTCGTCCGGAAGCAAAGCCCGGCCGATCGCCTCCAAGGTGGCATAGGCCAGCAGGATGGCAGGCCGTGGCTGGCCTGCCGCTCTCAAGCTTTCAACTTCGTGAATAGATGCTTCAATCTGTTCGCGGGACGCGACATCCAATTGTTCCGTCGAATTACTTGGAGAAGCGTAGATGACCATAAGCTCCCAATCGCTTTGTCCAACGAACAGAGATCGCAGGTCTTGAATCCGCCGACGATCCTCATCGGAGGGACGAGCGACTTCAACCGCGACTTTCTTTCCACTCTTCAGTGCAATCGCATCGGGCCGATAGGAGCGCATGAACGAGGGCAACACCGAAGGCGACGGATGCATATAAACCTCGTAGCCCTCAGCCTGAAGCCGGGGCAGCACGAGGTCAATGACTTCCCGTTCGCCGACATCCGCGGTCATCAGTTCAAATCCTCAAATGGGTTGTCTGACAGCCTGACATAAAGGATCGGTTTCTGAGCCAGGAGCGCTGCCTCCAAGGTACGACTAGGCGCGCGAAAGGGGAAGATGTCGTCAGGCTCAAACTTCTGGGCCACAACGCGATGGATCTGCCGGTCGTCAACATAGATGTGGCGTCCCAAGGCATCAAGGATGGGCTTGATGATGTTGTCGACATCACCCGCCATCTCACCCGGGGGAAGTAGAACACCGTCACAGACAACGGCCGGTCGGTTGCGAAGTGAGCATCGGGAAGGACTTCCCGGCTGGCAGCAATCACCAAGCTCTTCCATTGATCCAGCGACTGGCGTCGTTTCGCCTGCAAGGAAACGGGGGTACCAGAAACGAGAAACTCGATCGGAAAGGGTATTTCCAAGACTGCCCACCATTCCCTCGCTCCGAAAAAGCTAGCCCAACCACGGTAGGGTTCAATCCTGAGCAAGATACCTTTCCGATTGAAAGCTCAGGAACGTCCCCGCCGGTTCGGCGTTCTCCTTGCGCATGCCGGGTGACAACCGGCCGCAACGGGGATGGCGGACGTGGCTCATTTTGCCGGTTTCTGGCCACGACACCAACGCATCGGTACGCGCTGACGCCTAACCCGTTCCCGGCATGCATCCTCTAAAGTCGTTACTTCCTAGGGTCGCCGTGGGGACAACGGCGACAACTTCCCGCCATCGCAATCGCGCCGTATTCGCACGCAACTTCCGCCCCAATCGGAAGATCGGATTTCGGTTCCGTGACGTGTCGACTATCAGTGAGTGACCCGATGCCGAGCAGACTGGATCAACAGATCGACCGGATCGTCGCCGAAAACGGCGGCAGCCTGCATGACGCGCTCCGCGCACTGATGCAGGTCAACGAACATCTCGAGGCGGAATTGCAAAGGCTGCGCGCCGTGATGGTGTACAGCCAGGCCTGTGACGACGGTCAATCGCTGCACTAAGCGATTGTGGCAAGCGCCCTGCACCGGGCGCAGTGGTTACGCCTTCTTCAAAAATTCCGTGCGCAGCACCAGGCCCTTGATCTTGTCAGTGCGGCCTTCGATTTCGTCTTCGCTGTCGGTGAGGCGGATGCCGCGGATCATCGTGCCGCGCTTCAGCACGGTCGACGAGCCCTTCAGCTTCAGGTCCTTGATAAGGGAGACGTTGTCGCCATCGGCGAGCAGCGCGCCGTTACAGTCCCTGACTTCAATGCTCATGTCGGTTCCTCGTTTCGGTGGCGCAAAGCCAAAGCAGGAATGCGGCGTCCGCGCAATGCTGCGGCAGGGTGCATCCAAATGAAAAGCGCGAGGCGGATCGCTCCGCCTCGCGCCGTGTGTTGAAGCCGAAAAGCTCAGAACCGGTAGGTGATGCCGGTGCCGATCAGCCACGGATCGAGGTTGACCTTGCCGGTGATCGGCGTGCCGTTCGCCAGCGTGCCGCTCCACTCGGGGCGCAGCCACAGCTTCTTGACGTCGACGTTGATGCCCCAGTGCTGGTCGATCATGTAGTCGAAACCGATCTGCACCGCCGGCGCGAACGCGTCCTTGAGGTGGCTGTCGATCACGGTGCAGCAAGCCGCGCTCTGGCTGAAGAAGAAGGTGTAGTTCACACCGGCGCCGACATACGGCTTGAACGCGCCGAAGTCGGTGAAGTGATACTGCAGGGTCAGGGTCGGCGGCAGCAGCCAGGCCTTGCCGACGTCAATCCCGGTCAGGCTGCCGGCGCCCGAGACGCTGTGGCGGGTGACGCCGAGGATCAATTCGGCCGCGATATTCTTGGTGAAGAAGTAGGTGATGTCGAGCTCGGGGACGATCGCGTCGGAGGTCTTGAGCGACGAGCCGGCGATCTGATCGACATAGCCCGAATCCCGGGGCACCACGCCCAGCGCGCGCAGGCGGATCATCCACGGGCTGGATTCCGCCACAACCGGCGCCTTGTAGATCGGGCGGGTGGCGAGATCGGCGGCGTCGGCATTGGCCGACACGAGGTTTAATGCCGCCGCCAAAGCCAGCGCCGACACTGCGGTCAGAAACTTGGTCATAGATGCCCCTTTTGAAGCTCGGTCGCGTGAGCGGGAAACCCACGCTCAAGGTGCACAGATGCCGCCGGGGGCTAATAAGATTTGATCTGGATCAAATCGGAATGCGACCGCTGCGTCATTGCGACGCGCGTGACTTTCGGGTCACAGATTCACGTCCTGGCGCGGGCAAAGCGGTATCAGTTCGCGCGGTAAATTCCCGGCTTCGTGCACAAAGCGCATGTAGCGCAGAGGCTTATGGACGCTCCGGATTGCGCATCATGTACTCGCCGAGATTGCGCTGGGCGCGATTCGCACGGGTGATGGCGTTGGAGCGTTGGACGTCGCGATCCTTCCGGCACGCGACGTATTCGGACGATCCTGCAACCACGCCGTTCTGCCGGCAGTAGGCATCGTCGTCGCCGATATCCGCCGGAGCATCGTTGCGGCTTGCGCAAGCGGTCAGCGCGAGGGCGACGACAGACAGGGCGAGCAGGCGTTTTGCGGTTGACGGCATCAAAGGTCCCCAGAGCACGGGTCATTCCGGGGCGCTCGCGCAGCGAGCGAACCCGGAATCTCGTGGCAACAACATCGGGATTCCGAGTTCGCGCGTTACACGCGCGCCCCGGAATGACGTTGCGAGGCTTTGTCTAACCCGAATTGCGGACTTTGTAAGTCCGCAAGCCCGAGCCGGCTCAGCTATGGCTCTTCAGCGCCGAGGAGATGTCGTCGAGCGCAGTCGGGTCTTCGATCGTGGCCGGCATTGTCCAGGCATCGCCGTCGGCGATCTTCTTGATGGTGCCGCGCAGGATCTTGCCCGAGCGGGTCTTCGGCAGCCGCGGCACGGTGATCGCGAGCTTGAACGCCGCCACCGGGCCGAGCTTGTCGCGCACCAGCTTGACGATCTCCTTCTCGATCTCGGCCGGATCGCGATCGACGCCGGTCTTCAGCACGATCAGGCCGCACGGCACCTCGCCCTTGATCGGATCGTTGATGCCGAGCACGGCGCATTCGGCGACGTCCGGATGCGAGGCCAGGATCTCCTCCATGCCGCCGGTCGACAGCCGGTGGCCGGCGACGTTGATGATGTCGTCGGTGCGACCCATCACGAAGACGTAGCCGTCCTCGTCGACATAGCCGGCGTCGGAGGTCTTGTAGTAGCCGGGATAGTCGGCGAAGTAACTCTCGCGGCAACGCTCGTCCTGCTGCCACAGCGTCGGCAGGTTGCCGGGCGGCAACGGCAGCTTGATCACGATCGAGCCCATGGAGCCGGCGGGCACCGGCTTGGCGCCCTCGTCCACCACTTCGAGCTTGTAGCCCGGCATCGGCACCGTCGGCGAACCGTGCTTGACCGGCAGCAGGCCGAGGCCGACCGGATTGCCGGCGATGCACCAGCCGGTTTCGGTCTGCCACCAGTGATCGATCACCGGCACCTTGAGCTGCTGCTCGGCCCACTCCACCGTCGGCGGGTCGGCGCGCTCGCCGGCCAGGAACAGCGTGCGCAACTTCGACAGGTCGTATTTGCGGATGAAGCTGCCATCCGGGTCTTCCTTGCGGATGGCGCGGAACGCAGTCGGCGCCGTGAACAGCGCCACCGCGCCGTGCTCGGAAACGACCCGCCAGAACGCGCCGGCATCCGGGGTGCCGACCGGCTTGCCTTCATACATGATCGAGGTCGCGCCGTGGATCAGCGGGCCGTAGATGATGTAGCTGTGGCCGACCACCCAGCCGATGTCGGAGGCGCACCACCACACCTCGCCCGGCTTGATGCCGTAGAGGTTTTCCATCGTCCATTTCAGCGCGACGAGATGGCCGCCATTGTCGCGGACCACGCCCTTCGGCTTACCGGTCGTACCGGAGGTGTAGAGAATGTAGAGCGGATCGGTGGCATCGACCGCGACGCAGTCGGCCTTCTTACCAGCGGCGAGCGCTTGCTCGCGCAAGGTTGCCCAGTCGTGATCGCGGCCCGCCTTCAACTCGCAATCCTGCTGCGGCCGCTTCAGGATGATACAAGCCTCCGGCTTGACCGACGCAAGCTCGATCGCTTCATCGAGCAGCGGCTTGTACTTGACGATGCGGCCCGGCTCGATGCCGCAGCTCGCCGACAGGATCAGCTTCGGCTTGGCGTCTTCGATGCGGGTGGCGAGCTCCTTGGCGGCGAAGCCACCGAACACCACCGAATGCACCGCGCCGATGCGGGCGCAGGCCAGCATCGCCACCATCGATTCCGGGACCATCGGCATATACAGGATGACGCGGTCACCCTTCTGAACGCCGAAGTCCTGCATGATCGCGGCGAGCGTCTGCACTTCACGCAGCATCTCGGCGTAGGTGTACTTGCTCACCGTGCCGGTCAGCGGCGAGTCGTGGATCAGCGCGAGCTGATCGGCGCGGCCGCCGGCGACATGGCGGTCGAGCGCGTTGTAGCAGGTGTTGACCTTGGCGCCGGGAAACCAGCGGCCATACAGGCCGAGCGAGGGATCGAACACCTTGGTCGGCGGCTCGATCCAGTCGATGCTCTGCGCGACCTCTCCCCAGAACCCTTCCGGGTCGGCCAGCGAGCGGGCATGAACCTCGCGGTAACGGCTCTTGTCATGGATAGTCATGGCGTCACGCTCCCGTGGATCTCAGGCGGTTTGCCCGCCATGTCCGGCTTTTAGGCGCGGCATGCAACCCCGCCTTTGTTCCTAATCAAGCCGCATCCTTTGGTTCGGTCCCGGCCCGGGCGGCATTGTGGCGAGCTGCCAACGGGTTGCAAGCTCCGCCGGAGGGCCGCCGCGCGTCTAGCTGCCGCCGGCACCCGACAATTGCCGCAGGCGTGCTTCCAGCGCGGCACGCAGATCGTAGCCGGGGCGGCCGAAGCCGGCCTCGCGCGCGGCAACGAAGGAAGCGTGCGCCTGTTTCAGCGCCCGCAGGGCCGCGGGCTGGCCGGCGCTGTCGCGGAGCGCCCGGCGGTACAGCGCATCGATCCGGCGATCGAGATCGGCCAGCGCCGGATCGGCACAGATCGCCTTGTCCACAGCCTTGCGGGCGCGGCGGCAGTCGAAGCTCGGCTTGCCGGCGACCGCCTGCTGGGCCCCGACCCGCTCGACCTCCAGCGCCAGCGCCTTGTGGTTGGCGCGCGCCGCGACGTGGTCCGGTTTCAGCTTCAGCGCAGCGGAGAAGTCGGCCAGCGCCTTACGGGTGTCGCCCTTGCCGCGCCACAGCTCGCCGCGGGCATTGAGCGCATCGGGCTGCTTCGGATCGACCCGCAGCGCGTCGTCGTAATCGGCGATCGCCCGATCGACCTGACCGATCCGGGCATGAGCGGCGGCCCGCGCCAGCAGCGCCTTGCAGCGCTCGCCCTTGTCGGTCTCGCGGCTGTCGATCACCTTGCTGCACTGCGCGATGGTGTAGCGATCGTCGGGCTTGCTCGCTGCAGCAAGGCACGCCCCCGGATCGGCGGTCGGATCGTCCGGCGGCTCGCCACCGGTTGCGAAAGCGGATGAGACGGCGAGCGCCGCGGCGATCATGAAACTTGCGGCAATGAAAACAGCGCGCATCGAAATGTCTCGTAGCAAACGGCCTCGGCGTATCGTCAGACCCCGGTCCAATGCAGCTGCGCTCTCGCCGCTTTCAGCGTCATTGCGAGCGGAGCGAAGCAATCCAGAGGCCCCGCATGCAGCGCTGGATTGCTTCGTCGCGGAGCCTGTGCTCGGACGGCGCGAAGCGCCGATCCGAGTGCTCCTCGCAATGACGACCTTGATGCTAGCGCACAGCGCAATCAATCGCTTGCGCTTAGTTCACCTTCAGCGTCAGGCCGCCGTCGACCACCAGTTCGATGCCGGTGACGTATTTCGACTCGTCGCTGGCGAGGAATAGCGCTGCGTTGGCGACGTCCCAGGCTTCGCCCATGTGGCCCATCGGCACCTGGGCGTCGCGAGCGCGCCACATCGCGTCGACGTCGCCGCCCGAATAGCTGGCGGCAAGGCCGGCGGAATGCGCCACCATCGGGGTCTTCATCAGCCCCGGCAGGATCGCGTTCACGCGGACATGGTCCTTGGCGTATTCCACCGCGGTGTTGCGGGTCAGCGCGTTCATCGCCGCCTTGGAGGCCGCGTAGCTGACATAGGAGATGCCGAGATACCGGATCGACGCGATCGACGAGATGTTGATGATCGAACCGCCGCCCTGGCGCTGCATCACCGGCACGACGTACTTCATCGCCAGATAGGCGCTCTTCAGGTTGATCGCGAATACGCGGTCCCAATCGGCTTCGGCAACGTCGACGACGCCGCCGGTCTCAGCGATGCCGACATTGTTGTCGAGCACGTCGATGCCGTCCCACGCCTTGACGCAGGCCGCCACCATCGCCTCGACGTCGGCGGCGCGCGAGACGTCGGCGGCGAACGCGATGCCGCGGCCGCCTTCGGCCTTGATGATGTCGACGGTTTCCTCGGCTGCCGCGAGATTGCGATCGACGCAGAACACCTGCGCGCCCTCGCGCGCGAACGTCACCGCCGTCGCCTTGCCGTTGCCCCAGCCGGGTCCGATCGAACCGGCGCCGACCACCAGCGCGGTTTTGCCTTCAAGTCGTGGCATAGTCTGTTGTTCCACTACACGCTACGGCCGCGCCATCACGGGCGCGGGCCTACTCCGCCCTCGCCGTCGGGCAACTCGGCACCCGCGACGAGGGCTGATTACGGCGTCCCGTGCGTGAGATCAAACACCTTCTTCTGGTGGGCGACGGCCTGCTTGGCGCTCGCGCTCTGGGTGAAGAGGTCGAGCGAATCCGCATCGTCGTCCGACACCGGCGTCAGCGCCTGATCGGTGTAGGCCAGCCGCTGCGGATCGCGCGCGACGCGGATGCCGATCGCCGCGACTTTGGCGAACGCAGCCAGAATGGCGCCGGTCTTGCGTACGCTGTCGAGCGCAAAGCGCGGCCAGAACAGCAGCGTGCTCGGCGCCGCGAGACCCGGCCGCCGCTCGGACGGATGCCGCTGCCGGAACAGGCCGCATTGCAGCGGATGCACATTCTCGACCCGGATCGCAGTGGAGAAGATTGCCAGCAGCTTGACCAGGCTGCTGATCTTGATCCCGGTCGCTGCGGCACGCCGCAACAGCGTCTCGATGTGGTCGGGCGTGTAGTAGCGGCTCCACGCCTCGCGGTAGATCGCTTCCCATTCGGACCGCGACATCAACGGGTGCGCGGTGCAGACGTGCTCGACGTCGTAGTTGTTGAGATCCGGGTCCATCGCGACGCCGGCGCGCCACAGCGTCTGGTGATCCTCCGAACCCGGCAGCGGCGTCAGGCAGAAGAACTCCATGACGTCGATCGGCAGTTCGCGCTTGATGATATCGATATCGGCGCGGATCGATTCCGGCGTATCGGCCGGGAAGCCCAGGATGTAGCCGGCCAGCGTGATGATGCCGTGATCCTTCCAGGCCAGCAGCATCGCGCGATATTCGGTGATCTTGTTCTGCCGCTTGTTGGCGGTGAGCAGATTGGCCGGATTGATGTTCTCCAGCCCGATGAACACCCGCGTCACACCGGCGCGCTTGGCCTTCTCGATGAAGCGCGGGATCTTGTGACACAGCGTGTCAACCTGGATCATGAAGCCGAGCGGAATGTCTTCGGTCTCGCGGATCTGGATTAGCCGATCGAGGATCGCTTCCCAGTCTTTGTTGCGGGCGAAGTTGTCGTCGGTGATGAAGTACTTGCTGATGCCCTGCGCCCAGTTCCGGCGTACCATCGCCTCGATATCATCGGGCGTGCGGTAGCGCGACTTGCGGCCCTGCACGTTGATGATGGTGCAGAACGAGCACTGATACGGACAGCCGCGCCCGGCATCGACGCTGGTCGACAGGCCGAGCGTCCGCTTCACGGTGGCGAGCGGCAGATACGGCGCCGGCACGCCTTCGATCCCGGGCAGGTCGTTGAGGAAGTTATAGACCGGCTGCAATTGCCCGGCCGCTGCGTCCTGCAGCACGCCGTCGAACCGGCCGCCCTCGGCCTCGCCGGCGAACATCGCCACGCCCATGTCGCGGCAGTCGTCGAGGCCGATCGCCTTGCCGTCGAGCATCGCCAGGCAACCGGAGACGTGAAACCCGCCCATTACCACCGGCACGCCGCTTTTCCGGAACGGCCGGGCGATATCGAGCGCACGCGGATATTGGTTGGACTGCACCCCGACCAGCCCCACCAGGCCGAAATTGCCGTTGCGGGCGAAGCGATCGAGCAGCGCCGGAATATCGATCCGGGTGTTGAACTCGTCCATCGCCTCGATCTCGAACTCGACGTCGGCACCGAGCACCTGGCGCGCGGCGACGTCGGCGGCGATGCCGTAGAGCGTGGCGAGTGAGTTCGAGGGAATGATGCCGCGCCACCAGCGCAGCACATAACCGTCATCGTCGTAATGTGACGGTTTGATGAGCAACAAAATAAACTTCCGCTTCGCGTGCGCGACCGGAGCCATCAGTGACACCTTTCCCTGGAACCGGCCGAACGCCCCCGCAGCGGACGATCTGTTTTGCGGCGCAGTCTGCCTGTGCTTCGGCGGTGGCCGCAAGCGATTAATCGGCATCAGGAGGGCGATATTCAACCTGCAGCAATGCGCTGAAGGGTTAGTCCGGGCAGCTGCTGAGCGTCGTCGGCCGCGCGCCGATGGCGTGCCCGACGATCTCGGACAGGCTGCGGCAGTTCCCTTCGCTGCACAGCCGCCACTCGCCGGCGAGGCCCGAATTGCCGAGCAACACCTCACGCTGCGCAGGGCGTGTCACCGGCCATTGAAACCAGCCATCGACCAGCCGCGCCTCGGGGGCCGGCTCCATGCCGGCGCCGCTGCCTTTGACGCGCGCGGCGATCAGTTCGAGGCCCTGCGGCGTGACCCGCCAGTCCTCCTGCCATTCGGTCTTTTCGATCGAATGCGTCCAGGCCAGCGTGAAGGCGGCGACCGCCAGCGTCTTGATCACGCCGGCGGACGTGACGCACAGGCTCACGCGGCCGCCACCGCATTGCGCGGCCGCTGCCGCCATTGCCACACCACCAGCACCGCGGTGATCAAGAAGCCGACATAGTCGCTATAGGGAAATTCGCCGAGCAGGCAGATGCTGGCCGCGAAGGCGACGATGCGTTCGATCACCGTCATCCGCGTATAGAGGAAGCCGATCGACACCATGCCGAACAGGCCGATCGCGATCAGCGCCTTGAAGGTGGCGTAGGCGACCGCGCCATAGAAGCCGAGCTGGGCCGCCATCGGATCGCCCGGCTGCAGCATCAGGGCCGGCGAGTACACCGCGATGAACGGGATGACGTAGCCGGCGAGCGCGATCCGCATTGCCTCCCAGCCGATCTTGTCGGGGTTCTCGCGGGCGATCGGGGCTGCTGCGAGCGCGGCCAGCGCCACCGGCGGCGACAGGTCGGCCATGATGCCGTAGTAAAACGCGAACATGTGGCTGACGATCAGCGGCACACCGAGCTTGGCGAGCGCCGGCGCCGCCAGCGCCGCGGTGATGATGTAGGTCGGGATCGTCGGAATGCCGGTGCCGAGCAGGATCGACAGCAGCATCGTCATCACCAGCGCCAGGAACAGGCTGTGCTCGCCGAGCCCGATCACCCAGGTGCCGAATACGGTGCCGACGCCGGTCTGCGTCATCATGCCGATGATGGTGCCGACGATCGCGCAGGCCATGCCGACGGTGAGCGCCGACTTGGCGCTGTCGGCGAGCGAGTCCCGGCAAGCGTGCAGCGTGGCGCGGCCGCCGCGGGTGATCGCGGCGATCGCCACCAGCGCGGCGACGATGATCACGATCCGCATGATGTCGAGGCCGTTATGCGAGGCCGCGCCGACCACCAGGGCCAGCCCGATCCAGAACACGTAGCGCAGCACGGTGTTGGAAAAGCCGTGCACGATCGAAGCGCCGAGGATCAGCGCCACCGTCAGTGCCAACCCCATCGACCCGGCGTACAGCGGGGTGAAGCCCTCGAACAGCATGAACACCAGCGCCGCCAGCGGCAGGATCAGGTACCAGCGATCGACCGCCGCGCGCCATGCGCTCGGGATCTCGGACTTCTTCATCCCGACCAGGCCGTGCTTGCCGGCTTCGAGATGCACCATCCAGAACGCGCTAGCGAAATACAACATCGCCGGGATCACCGCGGCCTTGACGATCACCGCGTAGTCGACGCCGAGCGTCTCGGCCATGATGAACGCGACCGCGCCCATCACCGGCGGCATGATCTGGCCGCCCATCGAGGCGGTGGCTTCGACGCCGGCTGCGAAGGCGCGGCGGTAGCCGAACTTGATCATCAGCGGAATGGTGAACTGGCCGACGGTGACGACGTTGGCGACGCCGGAGCCGGAGATCGTCCCCATCATGCCCGAGGCGAACACCGCGACCTTGGCCGGGCCGCCGCGGCTGCGGCCGAACAGGCCGAGCGACACATCGGTGAACAGTTGGATCATGCCGGCGCGTTCGAGGAACGAGCCGAACAGGATGAACAGGAAGATGTAGGTCGCCGACACGTAGATCGGCACGCCGTAGAAGCCTTCGGTGCCGAACGACAGATGGGTGATGACTTGGTCGAAATCGTAGCCGCGGTGATTGAACGGCGCCGGCAAGTATTGGCCGAAGAACCAGTACAGCAGGCACACCCCGCACATGATCGGCAGCGCCGGCCCCATCAGCCGCCGGGTGCCCTCGAAGATCAGCACCGCCAGCAGCGTGCCGACTGCGAGATCGAGGTGGGTCGGATCACCGTCGCGCTGGATCAGGTCGGCATAGAAGATCCACTGATACAGGCCGCAGAAGAACCCGGCCGCACCAATCAGCCAGGCCACCGCACGGCCGAAATCGGTGCGCGCGGTGAAATTGCCGATCAGCCCGAAGGTCAGCAGCAGCAGGAAGCCGACATGAACGCCGCGCACCACCTGGCTCGGCAGGATGTTCCAGGCAGCGATGACGAGCTGGAAGCTGGCGAAGGCGATCGCCACCGCATAGGCCAGATAGCGCCAGCCGCGCGGCCCGAAACCGGCCGGAAAGCCGTGCTCGAAATTGTCGAACTCGACATGGACCGGCGCTGGTGTCGGCTCGATCGCAACCTCAGGCTTCAACATCGATGACCGTTCCCGCCGCGTGGTTTGTTGTGTGGTTTGTTATTCTCAACGTCATGCGCGAGCTTGACCCGCGCATCCATCGTTCTTCCGAAAAAGATGGATGGCCGGGTCGAGCCCGGCCATGACACCTCAATTGCGGGTCGCGCTTACTTCAGCACGCCCTTTTCCTTGAAATACTTGATCGCGCCGGGGTGCAGCGGGACTGGGCTGTCGGCGGCGGCGGTTTCGAGCTTGATGCCCTTGCCGGCGGCGTGGGCGCTGGCGAGTTCGGGCAGCGATTCATAGACCAGCTTGGTCATCTGATAGGCGAGATCGTCGGACACTGCGCTCGAGGTCACCAGATAGTTGATCACCGCGGCGGTCGGCACGTCCTTGTCCTGCCCCTTATAGGTGCCGGCCGGGATCGTCTCGGCGACGAACGGCGGGCCGATCTTCGCGACGACGTCCTTCGGCACCGCCACGACGTTGATGTCGGAGGAGTTCGACAGGTCCTTCAGCGAAGCGACGCCGAGGCCGGCCGACTGCAGCGTGGCGGCGAGCTGGCGGTTCTTCATCAGATCGACGGATTCGGCGAACGGCAGATACTCGACCTTGCCGAGATCCTTGTAGTCCATGCCGGCGGCCTTCAGGATCGCGCGCGAATTCAGCTCGGTGCCGGATTTCGGCGCGCCGACCGACAGGCTCTTGCCCTTCAGATCGGCCAGCGTCTTGATCCCGCTTTCGGAGGTGGCGACGATCTGGATATAGTTCGGATAGATCGCGCCGATCACCCGCAGCTTGTCGAGCTTGGCCTTGAAGCCGGCTTCGGCGTCGCCGTCCCAGGCGGCCTTCAGCGAGTCGCCGAGCGAGAACGCGATCTCGCCGCGCCCCTGCTGCAGCAGATTGAGGTTCTCGACCGATGCCTTGGTGGCCTGCACCTGAGCTTTGACGTTGGGGATCTTCTCGCCGTAAATCTTGGCAATCGCGACGCCGAGCGGATAGTAGACGCCGGAGGTGCCGCCGGTCAGCACGTTGACGAACTGCTGAGCGCGGGCTTGCGGCGCCGCCAGGACAATGACCGCAGCCGCGGCGACACCAAACAATCTGGCCTTCATGAACAGTTTTCTCCCTTAAGTTGTTGCTTGGAAAACTGACCGGCCGAACCGCCGCGGTCAACCCGTCAAATCGGCGGTCGCGGCCGAAGGGTGCGGAACCCGATGGCGGCAGCGGGAATTGTACGTTCCCGTGCAATACAGCCGACGAGGATCGCGTGCCGCCCAGCTCTCCCCAGCCCCTGGCGCGGCCGCTCGACGCGCTGAACTTCTTCCTCGCGGACGTGCGCGACGGCCTCGGCCCGTATCTGGCGATCTACCTGCTGGCGGTGCAGAACTGGAACGAGGCGTCGATCGGCCTGGTGATGTCGATCGCCGCGGCGGCCGGCATCGCGGCCCAGACCCCGGCCGGCGCATTGATCGACCGCTCCACCGCCAAGCGCGCGCTGATCATCGCCGCAGCCCTGGTCGTGACCGCGGCGTCGGTGGTGCTGCCGTGGCTGGATAGTTTCGCCCTGGTGGCAGCCACCCAGGCGCTGGCGGCAGCCGCCGGCGCGATCTTCGCCCCCGCGGTGGCGGCGCTGACGCTCGGCATCGTCGGGCCGCGCGCTTTCGCCCGCCGGACCGGCCGCAACGAAGCCTTCAACCACGCCGGCAACGCGGTGGCGGCGATGCTTGCCGGCGCGTTCGCCTATGAGTTCGGCCCCGGTGTGGTGTTCTGGCTGATGGCCGCAATGGCGCTCGCCAGCATCGCCGCGACGCTGTCGATCCCGGCCGCGGCGATCGACGATCACGTCGCACGAGGCTTGGGCGACGATCATCAGCCGGGCGCGCATCACGATCAGCCCTCCGGCTTCAAGGTGCTGCTGACCTGCCGGCCGCTGTTGATCTTCGCCGGCGCCACCGTGCTGTTTCACTTCGCCAATGCGGCGATGCTGCCGCTGGTCGGACAGAAACTGGCGCTGGTGAACAAGAACCTCGGCACCACGCTGATGTCGGTGTGTATCGTCGCGGCGCAGCTCGTGATGGTGCCGGTGGCGGCGCTGGTCGGCCACAAGGCCGACGTCTGGGGCCGCAAGCCGATCTTCGCGGTCGCGCTCGCCGTGCTGGCGCTGCGCGGCGCGCTGTATCCCTTGTCCGATAATCCGTATTGGCTGGTCGGGGTGCAGCTGCTCGACGGCGTCGGGGCCGGCATCTTCGGCGCGCTGTTTCCGCTAGTGGTGGCGGACCTCACCCACGGCACCGGGCATTTCAACATCAGCCAGGGTGCGATCGCGACGGCGGCCGGCCTCGGCGCTGCGCTGTCGACCGGCTTTGCCGGACTGATCGTGGTCAGCGCCGGCTACAGCGCCGCTTTCCTGGCGCTGGCCGGCATCGCCGCCGCGGCGCTGGTGCTATTCCTGGTGCTGATGCCGGAGACCCGGCAACAGCAACCTGCAACGCCTTCTTCCGCAGCGCCGGACGCGGTGTCATCCACCGTCTAGGGCGATCCGGCGGAAACGTCAGCTCTCGGTCAGCAGCTTCAAGGTCGTCAGCACGTGCCGTTCGTTAGCCGGCTTGCCGACATTGGGAACGCCAGCGAGCACGTCGCCGCCGTGGCTTTCCGGCTTGTCATAGGCGCTGGCCACCGCGAAAGGGACGTTCTGCGCCTTCAACCGTTCGGCCAACGGTGTTACCAATTCGTGGCCAAGATTGACGTCGAGCATCGCCACCGAGGGCAATTCGGCTTCGAGTAGCCGAAGCGCATCTTGCACGGTTGCGACCGGTCCAATGATCCTCCAGCCATCGCCTTCGACCATCCGGACCAGATCCATCGCGATCAAGAATTCGTCTTCGACGATCAGAACCGTCTTCTGCACGGGGCACTTTCAATTCTGGAGCGATTCACTCCTCAGCGGGATGATGATCTCAGCCCGTAAACCCTCGACGGCGTAATCGAGTTCCGAACGTCCGCCGAGACTGTAGCTCGTCACCGAGCGGATCAGCTCCGTGCCGTAACCGGTGGAGGTCGGCGGCGTGACAGCCGGGCCGCCACTCTCGACCCAACTCAGCCGCAGCTCCTGCTTGTCGGCGTCGACCGCCCAGGTCACCCGCACCTGGCCGCCCGGCGCCGACAGGGCGCCGTATTTGGCGGCGTTGGTCGCAAGTTCGTGCAAGACCAGGCTGAGCGACCCCAGCGAACGCGGCGCGAGCACCAGCGGGGGGCCCGACTCGATCGCAATGGCAGCCGGGCCACCTTTGTAGGGCGCCAGGATCCGCTGCAGCAGCTTGAGCAGCGCGGTCTCGTCCTGGGTGACGAACGCCAGGTCTTCGGCCTCCATCAAGGCGCCGAAGCGGCCGAGGAAGTCGTCCCTGTATTGCTTGGCCGTCCGCCCGTCCGTCGTGGTCTGCCGCGCCAGCGACTGCACCACGCTGAACAGATTTTTCATCCGGTGCCGCATCTCGCCGAGCAGCAAATCCTTGGAGGCGTCGCGCTGGAACCGTTCGGTGGCATCGACGATCGACAGCAGCATCGAATGACTGGCGTTGTCGGGATGTACCAGCGTGCGCGCGGTCAGCAGCATCGTCCGCGGCCCCAGGCCCGGGAAGACGTGATCGACCTGGTAGTTGATCACCGCCGTCGCCTTGGGAATAACTTCGAGCAGCAGCCGGCGCAGCTCGGGGATGTCCCATTGGCCGTTACCGAGTTCGAACAGCGGCTGGCCGATCGTCTCGTAACGGTCGACCTTGAAGGTCTCGAAAAACGACCGGCTGGCATTCTGCACGGTCAGGCTGGCGTCCAGGACCAGCATCGGATCGGCGACCGTATCGACGATGCCTTGCGCCTGAACGTGGCTGGTGCGCAGCAGCCGATAAAGATCTTCCATATTCATGCTGACCAAACCTGAGACACGAATGCGAAAAGCTATAGAGAAACCCGTCCCGTCACAATCCGGGAACCCGGATGATGTTGAACGTGATACGGCAATTTCGTGTCGAGAGAGTTTCATCCGGCGCTGCTAGGCTGCGTCGAACCGCAGCCCGCAAGACGCCCTGCGCAAGAGTACCACCGATGCCGCCCGATTCTCTCGACCCGTTCGCATTCGACCGCCGGACCGTGCTGCGCGGTGCGCTCGGCGCCGGGCTGGCCGGCATCGTGCCGGCAAGCGCCGGCGCAGCCGCGCCGGTGTCATTCTCCACCGATCCGTTCACGCTCGGCATCGCCTCCGGTGATCCGGCGCCGGACGGTTTCGTATTGTGGACGCGGCTGGCGCCGGAACCGCTGAAGGCCCGCGGCGGCATGAGTGCCCAGCCGGTCGAGGTGACGGTGGAGATCGCCGACGATCCAGCAATGACCCGGATCCTGCGCAGCGAGCGCACCACCGCCTATCTCGAACTGGCGCATTCGGTGCACGTCGAGGTCGAAGGCTTGGCGCCGGGACGCGACTACTTCTATCGGTTCCGCGCCGGCGGCGCCGACAGCCCGATCGGCCGCGCCCGCACCTTGCCGGCACCGGATGCGACGCTGCAGCAGCTCCGCTTTGCCTCTGCCGGCTGCCAGCGCTGGGAGGGCGGCTACTATGCGGCGTGGCGCGCGATCGCCGAGGATCAGCTCGACTTCGTATTCCACTACGGCGATTACATCTACGAATACGGCTTTGCGGCCACCGACAAGAACGACGCGCCATGGCCGCGCACGATGCCGAAAGACTTTCCGACCTGCTACACGCTGACCGACTACCGCCGCCGCTACGCGCTGTATAAATCCGATCCCGATCTGAAGGCCGCTCACGCCGCCTGCCCGTTCCTGATCAGCTTCGACGACCACGAGATCGCCAACAACTGGGCAAGCGACAGCGATCCGAAGCAGACGCCGTCCGAGGCGTTCCTGTTTCGCCGGGCGATGGCGCTGCAGGCCTGGTACGAGCACATGCCGGTGCGCCGGGCGCAGCGGCCGCGCGGACCGGACGTGCAGGCGTATCGCGGCTTTCGCTTCGGCAGATTGGCCGACGTCGCGGTGCTCGACACCCGGCAGTATCGATCGCGCCAGCCCTGCGGCGACGGTTTCCTGGCGGGCTGCACCGAGGCCAACGCGCCGGACCGCACCATGCTCGGCGCCGCACAGGAGCAATGGCTGGCGACACGGCTGAAACAGGGCGACGCGACCTGGCGGGTGCTGGCGCAGCAGGTGCTGTTTGCGCCGTTCGACTGGCGCGGCTTTGCCAAGATCGAGGATAAAGGCGAGCCGGTGTTTGATGTCGACACCTGGAACGGCGCCACCGCGGCGCGCGACCGGGTGATGGCGATGCTCGATGAAGCAAAGGTCCCCAACGCGGTGGTGCTGAGCGGCGACCTGCACCGGGCGCTGGCGCTCGACCTGCATCGCGACGCACGCAATCCCAACTCACCGTGTGTCGGCGTCGAATTTCTGTCGACCTCGATCTCATCGGTCGGCGGCGCACCGCCGGACGACGCGGCGATGGCCACCATGCATCGCAACAATCCGCAGCTGAAGTTCTTCAGCGACCAGCGCGGCTACACGCGGCACACCGTGACGCCGCAGCAATGGCTGGCGGACTTCCGCGCGATCGACAGCATCGCCGTACCGGGACACCCGGCGCAGACGATCCGTTCGCTCGTCGTCGAAGCCGGCCATCCCGGACTCATCACTCGCTAACGACGATCGTAGGAGACCGCGCCGCCGCGTGTGGCCGCGCTGGTCCTCGCCGAATCGCGCGCATAGGATCATGCTGGCCGCTCAACGTAGCTGGCTGCGCTGCCCGCAGCGCGGGACGATGCTCCAAGGGAATAGATGATCGAACCCCTCCATCCGCGATCGCGTATCAGCCGGCGCAGCATTCTGCGCGGAGCTGCCGCGATCGCCACCCTGCCGCTGCTGCCACGCCGGGCGCGCGCAGCAGATTGGCCGACCCGGCAGGTGACGCTGGTGGTACCGTTCACCGCCGGCGGCACCACCGACATCCTGGCACGGTTGATCGCGACCCGACTCTCGGAGCACTACGGCCAGGCATTCGTGATCGACAATCGCGGCGGCGAGAGCGGCAACATCGCCGCCGCCTACGTCGCCAAGGTGCCAGCAGACGGCTACACCTTCATCGTCGGCACGCCCGGCATCCACGCCACCAATCGCCTGGTGTATCGGACGGTGGGGTACGATCCGGCAACCGACTTCACCCCGGTGATCTTGATTGCCCGCGTGCCGAACCTGTTGTCGGTGACTAAGTCGCTGCCGGTGACCAGCGTTACCGAACTGATCAGCTACGCACGGCAGCGTCCGCGCGAATTGTTCTACGGCGTCTCGGCGCTCGGCTCGACCGGACACCTGTCGACCGAACTGTTCAAGACCATGACGGGCGTCGAGATCACTGCGGTGCCATACAAGGGATCGGCGCCGATGCTGCGCGACCTCGCCGAAGGCCGCGTGCATCTCACCATCGACAATCTGCCGGCTTCCAAGCCGCTGCTCGAGGCCGGCGAGATTCGTCCGCTCGCGGTGACCACCGCCAAGCGCTGGCCGCCGCTGTCGCATCTGCCGACCATCGCGGAAGCCGGCGTGCCGGGCTACGAGACCGCCTCCTGGTTCACCATCGGGGCGCCTCGCGGCACCCCGGCGGAAATTGTCACCAGCCTCAACGATACGGTTGCGGCCTTCCTCGCAAGCGACAGCGGAACGGCCAAACTTCGCGACATCGGCGCCGAGCCGGGCGGCGGATCGCCCGAGGATATGCGGCGTCACGTCGAGGCCGAGATCGCACGCTGGGAGAAAGTGGCGAAGACCGCCGGAATTGTGCCGCTGTAGCTACGTCGCACTCATTGCAGCGTGTGCAAATTTGATCTCCGACGAAAGAGCGAGGCGTCGTGATTGCGACCGGCGCGTGACACCTAAACCCATTACATCGTGCGCGTTTCAAAAGATCGCATTTGAATCATAGGCATCCATTTAACCCTACCCGGGACTTAGTGTGGGTTTCGGTTTAATTCCACATTTTGAACTCTCTCCAACCCCTAAAGTTTGGCGCGTTATTTCGGGGGGTGGACCAATGAGAGCAACGACGGAAGCGGAAGTGTGCGTACCTGCAGGCGGTTTTGGCCGCCGCAAGGTGGCGCCGCGCGCCTGTGTCGTCGATCGCAAGCCGCACCTGCGGGCTTTCCTGGCCGACGCGCTGGAGGAGTTCCGATTCGTCACGGGGGAATGCGCCAGCGCGCTGGAACTGCCGGCACGGCTCGCCGAACATCAGCCCGACCTGCTGGTGATCGGTTCGAGCGTCGACGGCGTCGAAGCGGAAGCGATTCTCGATACGCTCGCGGCGACCTGTTTTACCGGCAGCGTGCTGACGATCGCGCCGCGCGAGACCATCATGTCGGACGCGATCCGCCGGCACGGCGCCGCGCGTGGTCTGCGGATGCTACCACCGCTGGCGACGCCGTTCAGCGTCCACACGCTGAGCCTCAGCCTGGCGCCGCTGCTGCCGCAGGAGCCGGCGCCGGAGCCGGAGATCGACGTCGCCGAGGCGCTGAAGGCCGGTTGGCTGGAGCTGTGGTATCAGCGCTGTGTCGATGCGCATTCGCTGACGCCGCAGGGCGCCGAGGCGCTGCTGCGAATGCGGCATCCGAGCTGGGGCGTGGTCTCGCCGTCGGCGTTTCTGCCCGACGGCAACGATCCGCATTTCCGCGCGCTGTCGGAGTTCGTGGTGAAGCGCGCGATCGCCGACTGGCACTATCTGCTCGACCATCAGGGCCCGATCGATCTGTCGATCAACCTGCCGGTGAGTTTCCTCGGCAATGAGCGCGCGCTCGACGATCTGTCAGCCTGGGTGCCGCAGCATCCGGCGTTCGGCGGATTGATCATCGAGATCGACGCCGCCCAGATCGTCGACCACCTCGACGAAATGGCCGAGATCGGCCGGCGGCTGCGGCTGCGCAACGTCGCGATCGCGATCGACAAGGTCGGCGCCGACTGGCCGGCGCTGATGCACCTCGACACCTTCCCGTTCGTCGAACTGAAGGTCGACCGTTCGTTCGTCACCGGCTGCGCCGACGACCGGCTGAAGCGCACCGTGTGCAAGCGAATCGTCGAACTCGCCGGCGACTACGGCGCGCGCTGCACCGCGACCGGAATCGAGACTCGCGCCGACTTCCAGGCCGCGCACGAGCTCGGCTTCGACAAGATGCAGGGCTATCTGTTCGGCAAGCCGATGGGCCTGAAAAAATTCGCCCGCGCCGCACATGCGCGCCCGGTGGCGATGCAGGACTGAGCGCGCTCGCGGCGCCTCAGTCGAACGTCATCTCCTGGCACTTGGAGACGTCATCGCCGAGGCCCGACGCGATGGTGACGCAGCCGCGCACCCGGCGCTGCTTGGTATCGGCGGCCCATACCACATAGCCGCCGGCGCCGAAGAACGCGTTGGTGTTGGCCGGCTCGGTCTCGGCGCCGTCGAACTGATAGTCGCCGTCGACGTCGAAGATCCGCGGCCGGCGGAAGCAGCCGCCGTCGGTCTGGACGTTGATCACTTCCTTGTTGTCGCGCGTCATCGCCAGGCTGACGGCGCAGCGGAAGTATTCCGAGGTCTTGGTGTTGAACAGATACGCGTAGGACCGACAGGTGGCGGTGACCAGCTTGCCCGGGCTCAGGCCGCGGCTGCAGGAGATGCGTTGATTGTTGCTGAGCCGGTATTCGTCGGCGGAGGCCGGCGCTGCTGCGACCAACGAAGCCAATCCGGCGATCAGCATCGCGCCGATCGAAAGGCCCTGCATCTGCATCGTCGTCCTCCCGCTGCGATCGTCGCGCGTGAACGGCGACTCGGTGGCCGAACCATAGCGGCGCGCCGACATCGGTAAAATCACAAAGTCGAACCAAACGGCGCTGACATCCGACCGACATCAGCATGCGGCATTGTTGACCGCAACTGATTGTTCGTGATTTGTTCAGCGACAGCCGCGCGGCACGAGGATCGACCGACTCGGTTGGTCACGACCCGGCATGCTCTGTTTGGAGCCTCAGCGATGACCGCGTTTCGCACCACCCTGCTGATCACCGCCGCGAGCCTTGCGGCGCTGACGTCGGTCGCTCACGCCGACGCCGGCGAGCCGTGGGTGCTGGCCCCGGACAAGGGCTATGGCTACACCCGCGACGGCAAGACGCTGACCTACAAGATGGGCACCAGCAACGCCAAGGAGCTGTTCAAGGGCGCCAGGAAGGTGCCGCGCGAGACGCTGTTCTTTATCGGCGCCAACGGCCAGCTCTATATGCGCTCCGGGCCGTTCCTCGAAGGCGACGGCAACTTCAAGTTCGGCGCCGATCAGTAGCGCCGAACGCGATCGCGCTTCAGCGCTGCGCGCTGGTCTCGAACGCGGCGAACAGCTCGCGTGCGCCCGGATTGTTGCTGTTGGCGTCCATCCGCGCGTCGGTGACGGCAAGTAGCTTCGCGACCGTGTTGTGACGGATCGCCACCGGATTGCGCTCATAGCCGGAGCGCTGGAAGAAGTTCGAGGTCGGCACCACCTCGCGCATCTCCTGCGGCATCGTCACCATGTCGAGGCCGGTGCTGTCGCCGGTGAGATTCATCATCTCAAGTTCGGCGGCGGTGAGCCGCTCTGGATAACCCTTGCGCTGTGCGAACACCACCGAGGTCAGCAGCTTGTGAGTCTGCAGCAGCGGGCCGACATCGATGTCGAGCACCAGCGCGTGCACGCCCCAGCCTTGCGGGGTGCGGCCGAGTTTCTCGTGCTCGCTCCAATTGCCCGGGATCGAGCGCGCGAACGCCACCATCCGCTTCACCACCGCGATCTTGCGGTCGAGCGCCTGCCGCCGCGGCCCCGACAGCGTCGCGGCCTTCTCGCTGAGCGACTTGATGATCTGATTGCCCTGCTCGGCCAGCAGCACCAAGGTGTTGGTGGTGAGCAGCTGATTGTAGCCGATCGCGGTCGAGATCGGCCGCGAGCCGGGCCGCGTCTTGCTGAGCCCCGACTGCATGTCGTGATCGCCGTTGCCGCCGGTCTCGAACGCATAGACCCGCACCGCCTGATCGCGGGTCAGGCCGGCTTCGCGCGCGGCGCGGGCATAGGCGCGCTTGAACTCGACTTCGCTCGACGGACGCTGCGGCGTGAACTGATAGTATTCGGCGGCGGCGCGGACGAAGTCGGCGACCACCGGCAGCGACTTGCGTTCGCGCGGCGGTTCGGTCGACGGCTCCGGATCAATCGGCCGCTTCGGCCCGGTATAGACCGGCGGCTGCACCAGAACGTAGTCGTCCATCGTGATCTGCTCGCCGGTGCGGCGCTTGGCATTGCGGATGCGCCGCCGCTCGGCGATCGCGTCCCAATAGGCGCCGGCGTCGCGTTCGAATTCGGCCCGCGCGGCCTGATACTGTTGCAGGCGGTAGCGATATTCGGCGATCGCCTGCGGCGAGACGGCTTGCGCCATCGCATTCGCCACCGACGACGGCAGCGGCGCCGCGGTCTGGGCGAGCGCGTGGGATCCAAAAGCGAGCAGCGCGACCGGCGCGAGCCGGGCGAGATGGATGATCGAATGAGCCATGCCGCATCCTCGCCCGATAGGGTGAATGAACCGTTGCCCCACAGCTTGCGCCGGGCATCACAAGCTGTGAACCCGGCGATTGTTTGTTTGAGAAGACCATTCCGCATTCGTGCGACAGCGCACGGCGCTCGCTACTTCCAGGCGAACACCGGCTGTTCGAGATCGGCGACGCGGGTGACGCGGCCGGCCAGCATTTCGCGAAACTGATAGATCAGCGCCGCGGTCGGGGCGTGAATGAAGTCGTCCTCGTAGCGGAACCGGACCACGCGGCGGTCGCTCTCCGGGATCGAGGTGAAGTCGAACACATCCGGCGGCGCGATCTCGCCGAGGCCGACGTGGTGCACCGAGGCGACTTCGTCGGGGTTCGGCGCCAGCGGCCCCGCCGCCGCAGCCCACGCCACCACCGGCGTCACCAGATAGCCGGAGCGAGTCGGATAGTCGTCGAGGATGCCGAGCACATCGCCGGCATGAAGCGCGAGGCCGAGCTCCTCGTGCAATTCCCGCAGCGCGGTTTCAGGCGCGGTCTCGCCGGCATCGCAGCGGCCGCCGGGCAGCGCCCATTGATAGGCGTGGGAGCGCAGCCGCGGCGAGCGCCGCGTCAGCAGGAACGCGGCGCTGCCGTCCTCCATCGCCACCAGCGCGATCGCCACCGCGGCGCGTTTCAGTCCGTCCGGCGACAGGCCGTCGTCGTGGCGCGGAAAAGCCGCGCAACGCGCGGCGATCAGGGCTCGGGTGGCATCATCGTGCGCGTGGCTCATTCGTCTTGACTACACTGCGCACCTGACCGAGGAAACCGTTGCCGCCGCGCAACGCCATGCGGCGACGGAGATGCGATCGATGACCGAGACCACCACTGCCCGCAGCATGAAGGCCGACGGCTGGAGCGTGATCCACGACGACGGCTTCATCGATCTGGTCGGGCCGCTGTGGCACCGCTGCGTCGACGGCACCAACGAATACGCGATCGCGACCGCGGCCAAGCATCGCAACAAGCGCGGCCTGGTGCAGGGCGGGCTGATGATGACGCTGGCGGACCGCACCTCGGGCATCGCGGCGCGCGATCAGTCCGGCGCGCCGCATCTGGCCACGGTGCAGATGGACACGCATTTCGTCGACGCCGCCGAGATCGGCGACCTGCTGATCTCGCGGCCGCGGGTGGTGCGGACCACGCGCAGCCTGATCTTCACCTCGACCGAAGTCAGCGTCGACCGCCGCTGCATCATCCTGGCGCACGGCGTGTTCAAGATCGTACGGCCGCGCTGACGGCCGCCCTGCGGCTCAGGCGGTGCGGCACCACCGCGCCAGCGCGTCCAGCGTCACCAAGGTATCGCTAGCGCCCGCACCGGCCAGATGCCGATACGGCGCATCCGGCTCGCCGAGATCGCTCAGCACCGCCAGCGCGCCGGGAAAGTCGTCGCCCTCGGTGTAGAGCCCCGGGGTGACGATGGTCGGCAGCCCGGCAGCGCGCGCGGCGCGCACCCCGTTGGTGGAATCCTCGAACGCGACGCAAGCGGCGGCCGGCAGCTGCAGCGCGTCGAGCACGTGGAGGTAGATGTCCGGCGCCGGCTTCTTGGCCGGCACCACGTCGCCGGCCCCGACCGCGTCGAACAGCGCCATCGCGTCCGGCCCGAGCGAGGACTGAAGCAGCGCCTCGACATTCGGCAGGCTGGTGGTGGTGGCAATCCCGAGCTTCACGCCGGCCGCCTTGGCCTCGCGGATCAGCCGCGCCACGCCCGGGCGCAGCGCGGTGCCGGCAGCGACCAGCGCGGTGTAGCGGTCGGTCTTGGCGCGGTGCAGTTCGGGGATTCGATCAGCCGCCCGCTCAGCGCCCTCCGGCTCCGACTTCAGGAAGTGAGCGATCCGCTCCTTGCCGCCGGTGACGTCGAGCAGCTTGCGATACAGCGTCGCATCCCAATGCCACGGCAATTGCTCCGCCGCGAAGGTGGCATTGAAGGCCTGACGGTGCAGTTCTTCGGTTTCCGCGAGGGTCCCATCGACGTCGAAGATCAGCGCAGAAGGTATCATGGAACCAATTTACTCTTGGACGGTGCGAAGCGTCCAAAAAATGAACACAAATCGGACCTGACAATGACTTGGGCAAGGTGTAAAGCAAACTTTACAATCACCATCAAGCGCTCCGATGTCCGAGATCGACCACGACTATTCCGACACGCGTCGCTGCGAGAAGTGCGGCGGCGAAATGAAGCTGATCGGCCGGTTGCCGCGTCGCCTGCAACATCCTCCGCGCACCGTGTTTCGTTGCGCCGCCTGCGACGACGTCGTGCAGGAATAGCCAAGCCTATCCAGGCGCCCGGTCGCCCGGCGCCAGCGCGGCCTCCATCAGCGTCTGCAATTGTTTGGCGGTGAACGGCTTGGCCAGGCAATAGACGCCGTTCTCGACCGTCATCCCTTCCCGCTTTAGCATCGCCGCATCGAATTCCGGCAGCATCCCGCTGATCACGATGATCGGCAGCGCCGGCCGCGCCGCGCGCACCGCCGCCAGCACGCTCTTGTCCTGCACCTTGGGCAGGCTGAGATCGATCAGCACCAGCGCCGGATCGCTCCGGCTGAGCCAATCGAGCGCCGCAGCCCCGCTGTCGCACACCGAGACCTGATGGCCGGCTTTGCTCAGCACCAGAGTCAGCACCGTGCGCACCGCCGGCTCGTCGTCGACGACCAGCACCTCCATCACCACCTCTTGGCAGGCGTAAGGACCGTGAGCGCCGCGACGCAAAACAAAGACCGGCTATGACGGTGTCAGATTGCTGCAGTTTGCGAAACGAACGCAACTGGTAACGCTACGAGCGCGGGCAAAGATGCACGCCGTTCAGCGATGTTGGATCAGGGGAGTGCGGAAGCGAAGCGGATGGTGCCCAGGGAACGGGCGATCAGAACCATTCAAGATCGACTGGTTATGATACGCAGACAGTGGCAAAACTTCCCGTATATTCCGACCGTTCCTATGCAATCTAGCAGATGGTGATAACCCCGTCGGCGAACGTTTTTAGTGGCGGCCTCAGCGGTAGCCGACCTATTTCCCAACGGACGCGGCTGCAAAGGTGCACGGCGCTTCAATTGCTGAGCCGCGAGTTTGCCACGCGATTGTGGAAAATATAAAACTATAGGTTGCGGATGAACCCCCTCTCGCCCAGTTAAAAAACGAGGGAACTCTTTCTGACGCGGGGGGTCATGCCTTTTGCAGTTGAATTTCTGCCCGTCGGCGACAGCGACGGTGACGCGATACTCGTTCAATACGGCACTGAAAACAATTGGTACCTGAACCTAACCGACGGCGGCTATGCCAGCATCGGGGAGAAGGTAGTCGAGCACATCCACGAGCACTACGGTCGCGATATCACGATCCACCACATGGTCGTTTCGCATGCCGATAACGATCATGCCGCCGGGCTGATCGAAGTCTTCAAAAATTTCCGAGTCGGTACCCTCTGGATGAACCGGCCCTGGCTCTACGCACACGAGGTCATAAACGAATTTCACGGGAACTGGACGGTCGACGGTTGGATCGCGCATGTCCGAAGTAAGCACGAATATCTCGTCGAGCTAGAGAATCTGGCGCGTGCACGCGGCATGGAGCCGCAGGAGATCTTCCAGGGGGCGCAGATCGGACCGTGCACCGTGCTGGCACCCTCGCGCGAACGCTACATCCAGCTGATCCCAGATCTCGACAAGACGCCGCCGCCGTACCGGAGCGACGCCGCACCGAAATCACTCTTCGAGACGGCGAAGGCCGTTCTTGAGCGGGTGAAGGAAACGCTGCATATCGAGACACTGGAGCCGAACCCACCGGCAACGTCCGCATCGAACGAAACGAGCGTGGTGCAGCTCGCGGTCTATGAAAATCACCGGGCGCTGCTTACGGCAGACGCCGGACCGGACGCCCTCGCGGAAGCCGCGCGATATGCGCAACAGCACGGCCTGCTGGTCCGCCCTGATCTCGTGCAGATCCCACACCAAGGCAGCCGCCGTAACGTGACCCCCGCGGTCCTTAATGCATGGCTTGGGGAGCCGAACGGCGGCACGCCGGAGCGCGGACACGCGTATGTAATGGTCGGCGCGAATAAGCCCGATCATCCGCGCAAAAAGGTGAAGAACGCATTCATCCGCCGCGGCTATCCCGTCTATGTCGGGCGGACCGGCTGGATGCGCATGTACTGGGGCTGGCAGAAACGCGGCACGGCACTCACGCCTGAACCCTTCTCCTACGACGTCGAGGACGATTAATGAAAGGCCTCGATTCATACGCGCTGAAGGCGCGTTACTACCCCGCGCTGCTCGCGACTATTCCGGCCCTCGTCGCACTCGCTATCGTGATTTCGCGCGCGAAATTCAGTCTCACGACCGGCATTGCGTCGCTCGCGATCCCGGTCCTCGTGTTCGCCGCGGCCGATATCGCGCGGCGGGTCGGCAAACGGCTCGAGGAGAAGATCTATGCAGAGTCGGGCGGCAAGCCGTCGGTCACGATGATGCGCTACTCGGACGGCACGCTCGATGCGGCCTCGAAAGAGGGATACCGCGCGTTCTACGCATCAAAAATCAATCAGCCCATTCCCGCGGAGGAAGCCGAGAAGGCTAACGTCAAGGCAGACGATGCCTTCTACGAGCGGGGCGGCGCATGGCTGCGCGAGAATACACGAGGGAAGAAGTTCGGCGTCCTGCTCGCGGAGAACATCACATACGGCTACCGGCGCAACCTCCTCGGCCTGAAATGGCCGGCACTCCTGACGAACGCCGCGCTGATTTCGCTGTGCGGTTACTTCCTTTATAAAAAAGGCGAACTCAATACCGATGACGAAACTACGATCGCGCTCCTGATCGTCGTCGCACTCGCCGTTGTCCACTCGCTTTTCATGGCATTCAGCGTCAGCAAGCAGAGCGTGATCGAGGCGTCCCGGCAGTACGCGCGGCAGCTGATCTTGTCATGTGAGACGTTCATCGGAACGCAAGCAGCACCGGCCAAGCCATCGAAACCCAGAAAGACGAAAGCCAAGTGAATGGCTAACTTCCAGTATCATCCCAATGTTTCCCGTATGGACCGGCGGCCTGTCCCGCCGAGTTTTACTTTTTGCGATTTACGAGAACGAGCGTCGTAAGCAGCATAACGGCGCTCTTTTCCCATCCCAACTCGGGGTGAGGGTCAAGCGACTAATACTTCTTTGCTTCAAAAAGGCGGGACACAATTCCCGTTCTAAGAGCGTCCTCCGTATTCTCATGGGAAAACACTCTTAGTCTTTATTGGCGTTCAGTAACGTCGCCCCCTGATGATGTAGGTCGGTGCTACATGCCTTGCGGGAGGAGCGTAGAACTGCGATCGGGAGGGGGCATAAGTCCGAGTACGATAAGCAGGAGTGCGATATCTCTCGTTTGATAGCCTGCGGCCTGCCATTCCAGAAACTAACGGAATTACCCTTGGTGCGACCCTCACTGCGGCCCTGCCGAAGGCAGGCGCTTCAGCCATTGCAGGCGCATCCGTCGTTGTTCCGACTACCGTCAAAGCGCCGATGATGGCACCCAGAGCACTAAGCATTATTGACGATCGAGCCATCGTAATCTCCAGCTTGAAATCAGTTGAGGATAATTGTGCCGCATTCGGTCAAACACTGCGTGTCATCAAAGGACCAACGGGGCGTTTTGCCCGCTTGCAAAAAATAACGCCTTTGCAGAGTCGCGATGCTCCTAATTTTGTAGGCGCATATCTTTTCATCCCCGCTGGGATAGCTAAGCCTTTGAAATTTAATACCTATGGTGCCCAGGGGCGGGATCGAACCACCGACACTGCGATTTTCAGTCGCATGCTCTACCAACTGAGCTACCTGGGCGTCTTCCACCCGGTGCGAAACCGGGGGAGCGCCGGGTTATAGTCAGACACGGCGGCGCTGTCCACCCGTCGTGACGGTGTTTTGCCGGGGAAAAATTCACCGGATCGTCGCACAGCCGCCGCCCGGAATTCCGGCTCAATCCTCTTCGTCGTCGGCGGGCCGGCCGGGAATGGCGTAGGAGCCCGACAGCCAGCGATTGAGGTCGACGTCGCGGCAGCGCTCGCTGCAGAACGGGCGCGATTCGGCGGTCGCCGGCTTGCCGCACACCGGGCAGGGCTTGGCGCCGCGCGCGGGCGGCTTTGCCGGATCAGCCGGCATTGAGCCAGCCATGCCGGATCGGGAAGCCCTCGCCGCCGAGCAGCGAAATCGTCTCGTACAGCGGCAGCCCGACCACGTTGGTGTAGGAGCCGACCAGCTTGACCACGAACGAACCGGCGATGCCCTGCACCGCATAGCCGCCGGCCTTGCCGCGCCATTCGCCGGAGCCGACGTAGCCGGCGATGTCCTCTTCGGACAGCCGCTTGAACCGCACCCGGGTCTCGACCAGGCGCTGCCGGAACGCCTCCTTGGGCGTGACCAGGCAGACGGCGGTATAGACGCGGTGATTGCGGCCCGACAGCAGCCGCAGGCACTGCGAAGCTTCGTCGGTCAGCTCGGCCTTCGGCAGGATGCGGCGGCCGACCGCCACCACGGTATCGGCGGCGAGCAGATACGAGCCGCGCAGATCGTCGTCGAGCTGGATCGACTGCAGCGCCGCTTCGGCCTTGGCGCGGGCCAGCCGGTTGGCGCAGGCGCGCGGCAACTCGCCGCGGATCGGCGTTTCGTCGACGTCCGCCGGCCGCAGCGCATCGGGCTCGATGCCGGCCTGGTTGAGCAGCGCGAGCCGTCGCGGCGAGCCGGAGGCGAGAACGAGTTTGGGGCGGCCGAGCATGCGGAACTTTTGATTCGACGGGGTGGCGGGAGAGAGCGCGGAACCTATCGGAAGGCGAGTGCCGGGACAACAGGCGCCGGGCACAGAGCAGGACAGTCAACGCGCCGGCCAGTTCCAGGATGGACGCTCACCATCGCGGACCAGCGTCTCGCTCAGCTCTTTCTCGAGCACGATCTCGCGGCTGTCTGCCTCGCGGCGCAGTGCCGATACCAGCCCGTCGGCATGCGACACCACAACGATCTGCGAGCGTGTCGCGGCTGCGGCGATCAGCCGGGCGAGCGGCGCCAGCAGATCCGGGTGCAGGCTCGCCTCCGGCTCGTTGAGGATCATCAGCTCAGGCGGCCGCGGCGACAGCAGCGCGGCGACCAGCAGCAAATAGCGCAGCGTGCCGTCCGACAATTCTGCGGCTTTCAAGGGACGCAGCAGGCCGTGCTGCGCCATCGCCAGTTCGAAATAACCGTCGGCCTCGGACACCTCCAGCCGCGCACGCGGAAAGGCATCGTCGATGGTGGCCGCGAGCGCCTCGTGATCGCCGATCTCCAGGATGGTTTGGATCGCGGCCGCCAGATCGGCCCCGTCGCCGCCGAGCACCGGCGTGCGGGTGCCGATCTGCGGCCGCCGCGCCGGCGCATCGCGATCGGTACGCAGCTGATCGTAGAACCGCCAGTCCCGCATCCGATCGCGCAGCAGCAACAGTTCGAGCGCCTCGCGCGGATCGGCGCCGTGAGTCATCATGCTGTCGGCGGGGCTCAGCGACCGATACACCTCGCGCCACTGGCCGCCATCGTCACGCACCCGCACGAACGGACCGCGCCGTTCGGCAAACGCGTTGGCGCGGCCGAGCAGTTCGCCGGTCCACACGCTCTCGACCTTGATCTCCGGATCACGCGTGAAATGCGACGTCGCATCCGGCAGCGGCAGGCCAAGATCAATCGCATAGCCGTAATCCGGGCCGGCGAACCCGAGCTTGAGCGCAATACGGTTGCTGCGCGTCGTGCCCTGCACCGGATGAACGCCGCGTTTCATCGTGCGCGACAGCGTCTCGGGCCCGGCCCACAGCGTCGACGGCAAGCCGCCCTCGGCGGCCAGCGATTGAATCACCCGCCCCTGCGCGATCTCGGCGAGCAGCCGCAACGCGCGATACAGGCTCGACTTGCCGGTGCCGTTGGCCCCGGTGACGACATTGAGTGGCCCGAGCGACAACCGAACATCGCGCAGCGATCGGTAACCCGAGACAGCGAGACGCGTGATCATTGCGATTTCCGATCGTGTACCAACGCTTGATGGATAGCAGATACCGGGCGAGCGGCCAAAGCATGGAGCCGCAGTCTGCGAAGGGAGCGCGCTTCTCTTTGCATGCTTGCGCCCCTTCCCCGCGGAACGTCACGCCGGGGCGCTCGCGCAGCGAGCAAACCCGGAATCTCGATGTGCAGGAGGCCGTGCTCCACAAGCTCGGGATTCCGGGTTCGCGCCTGGCGGCGCGCCCCGGAATGACGAATGTGGAGGCCAGTACTCAGGGCGTCGTGCGAAAGGCGTGCAAAGCAAGTCACGTTTTGCCGAAACGGATGACCAGCTCTCAACTACTCGTTCTCGCTGCCGTGGCGACCGAAGCATCATCGCATGCGATGGATGCACATGACCGGGATGACTGAGCCCGCACCATCGGCGGCGAGCTCCCTCGCCCCGCTGTTGCGGGGAGAGGGTTGGGGTGAGGGGCAGACGCAAGCACTGAGTCTCGGCCTCGCCGAAACGCCCCCTCACCCGGATCATCGCTGCGCGACGATCCGACCTCTCCCCGCGCGCGGGGAGAGGTTGCGCTGTGCCTCGCAGCGACCAACTACTCGTTCCCGCCGCTGTGGCGGCCGAAGCGTTTGTAGATGCGTTGCATCAGGGAGTCGGCAACTTCGCGGTAGGCGGCGAGCTTTTGTTCGCGGTTGCCTTCGGTGCCGGTGGGATCGTAGGTCGGCCAGTATTCGACGTCGACCGCGTGGGCGCGGGTCAACTCCAGTGCCTTGTGGTGCGCTTCCGGCGACAGCGTGACGATCAGGTCGAAGTTCAGCCCCTCGTAATCGTCGAGCTCTTCGAACGTGGTCGGCTTGTGCTTGGAGATGTCGAGACCGCGCTCGGCCATCACCGCCACGGCAAACGGATCGAGTTCGTGAGTCTTCACGCCGGCGGAGCGCACATACATCGTGCGCGGCGCGATGCCGCGCAGCATCGCCTCCGCCATCGGCGAGCGCACGCTGTTCATGCCGCAGGCGAACAGCACCGCGTGCGGCAGGCCGGTCCGCGACGGCGGTGTCATCACCATCGTCCGCCGCCGCTCGGCCCACGCCAGGTTGCCCTGCGCGCGCCGCGCATCGTCAGCCCTTCCAGTGCAGCACGGAAATCAGCGTGAACAGCCGCCGCGCGGTCTCGAAATCGATACGGACCTTGCCGGCCAGCCGCTCCTGCAGCGTGCGCGAGCCTTCGTCGTGGATGCCGCGGCGGCCCATGTCGATGGCTTCGATCTTGTCGGGCGTGGCGGTGCGGATCGCCTGATAGTAGCTGTCGCAGATCATGAAGTAGTCCTTCACGATGCGGCGGAACGGCGTCAGCGACAGCAGATGGGTGATCACCGGCGCGCCATCCTCGCGGCGGATGTCGAACATCAGCCGGTTGCCGGTAATGCCGATGTGCAGCGTGAACGGTCCCTCGCCCGCGCCCTCGGGCGCGAACAGGTTCTTTTCGACCAGATCATAGATCGCGATGGCGCGCTCGTGCTCGATGTCCGGTCCCGAGCGCCCGATCGATTCCTCGTCGAGCGTCACCGCGACGATGCGATTGTTGGAATCGTCTGGTTCCGGAGTGCTCATCGCTGATTCAGACGCAGTCCCACCGATCGCGCATGCGCGTCCAATCCTTCGGCCTTGCCGAGCGCCATCGCGGCCGGGCCGAGCGCGGCGAGCTGTTCGGGGCCGCACTTCAGGATCGAGGTGCGCTTCATGAAGTCGAGCACGCCGAGGCCGGACGAGAACCGCGCCGAGCGCGCGGTCGGCAGCACGTGGTTGGAGCCGCCGACATAATCGCCGATCGCTTCCGGCGTATGGCCGCCGAGGAAGATCGCGCCGGCATTGCGGACCTTGGCGGCGAACGCTTCCGGATCGGCGGTCATGATTTCGAGATGCTCGGCCGCGATCGCGTTGGCGAGCGGGATGGCGTCGTCGAGCTTGGCGACCTTGATGATGGCGCCGAACTCGTCCCACGAGGCCCGCGCGATCTTGACCCGCGACAGCGTAGTGAGCTGCGCCGCGACCGCGCGCTCGACGTCGGCGGCGAGCACCGCGCTATCGGTAATCAGAATCGATTGCGCATTAGCGTCGTGTTCGGCCTGCGCCAGCAGATCGGCGGCGATCCAATCCGGGTTGGCGGTCTTGTCGGCGACCACGACGACTTCCGACGGGCCGGCGATCATGTCGATCCCGACGCGGCCGAACACCAGGCGCTTGGCGGCGGCGACATAGGCATTGCCCGGGCCGACGATCTTGGCGACCGGCTGAATCGTCGCGGTGCCATAGGCCAGCGCAGCCACCGCCTGGGCGCCGCCGATGCGGTAAATCTCGGTCGCACCGCCGAGCTTGGCCGCAGCCAGCACCAGCGGATTGAGCGTGCCGCCGGGCGACGGCACCACCATCACCACGCGCTCTACGCCTGCGACCTTGGCCGGAATCGCATTCATCAGCACCGACGACGGATACGCCGCGGTGCCGCCGGGCACGTACAGGCCGACCGCCTCGATCGGGCTCCAGCGCCAGCCGAGCTCGACGCCGAGCGGATCGGTGAAGCGGTCGTCCTTCGGCAGCTGCCGGCGATGAAAGAACTCGATGCGATCGCGCGCCAGCTTCAGCGCGTCGACCGTCTCGGAATCGCACGCCTTCACGGCGGCTTCGACTTCATCCTCGCTGACCCGCATGCCGGCGGCATCCAGCGTCAGCCGGTCGAACTTCTCGGTCGCCTCGAGCAGGGCAGCGTCGCCGCGATGCGCCACGTCGTCGACGATGGCGCGGGTGGCGGCCTCGATATCCGCCGCGACCTCCCGCTTCATCGCCAGGAAGGCTTTGAATTTGGAAGCGAAATCGGGACTGGCGTTATCGAGACGAAGGGGCATGTCGATTGATCCGGCAGGCGGCTGCGGCGGGGCGGCCTCTGCTCAATGGCGCGGCGCCTTACCGCCGTCAACCCTCATAACCTGCGGGGTTTGTCGGACACCGCAGAGCGCGCCCTGCAGCGCACTCAGCCGAGTCCACCGAGGTTTTCCGGCGGAGCCTCGCCATCGCCGACGCCGAGCGCGTCCGGACCGAGATCGGTCAGGGCGCATTCGAGGCATTCGACGTCGAGGCGCAGCATGCCGCCACGGGAAAACATCATCACCACGCTGCCGCCGGGCGGCTCCGGCGCGGCGTAGAATTCGAGGCCGATCAATTCGAGCGCCTCGTCCTTGGCGTTGATGTCGATCGCGCGCGACTTGCAGGCCAGCACCCGATCGAACCGCAGCGCCGCGATCAGGCGGCCGGGGACCGGTTCGCCCGACAGCGTTTGCTCCCAGTCGAGCCGGTGCAGGCCGATCACCAGGCGCTTTTCGGCCTGGCGCCAGACGATGTCGCCGATCTCGACCCGGGCGTCCTGCACATGGGCGGAGATCACCGCAAGATCGTCAGGATCGAAGGCAAGCAGCTTGAGATCGCCCACGGCCGGCCCCTTCGCGGCATCAGCCGCTGATGCGCTCGATGTTGGCGCCACAGGCCGACAGCTTCTCTTCGAGCCGTTCGAAACCGCGGTCGAGATGATAGATGCGGTTGACCATGGTCTCGCCTTCGGCGGCGAGCGCCGCGATCACCAGCGACACCGAGGCACGCAGGTCGGTCGCCATCACCGGCGCGCCGCGCAGCCGCTCGACGCCGTCGATGGTCGCAGTCTCGCCGTCGAGCGAGATCTTGGCGCCGAACCGCGCCAGCTCCTGGACGTGCATGAAGCGGTTTTCGAAGATCGTCTCGGTGATGTGCGAGGCGCCCTTGGCGCGGGTCATCAGCGCCATCAGCTGGGCCTGCAGATCGGTCGGGAAACCCGGGAACGGCGCGGTGGTGACGGTCACCGGGCTGATGCCGGCGCCGTTGCGCGAAACCTTGATGCCGTCGTTGTTGACCGTGATGGTGGCGCCGGCCTGGCTCAGCACGTCGAGCGCCGCCTGCAGCAGCTCGGGGCGGGCACCGGAAAGCTGGACCTCGCCGCCGGCCATCGCCACCGCCATCGCATAGGTGCCGGTCTCGATCCGGTCCGGCAGCACGGTGTGGCGGGCGCCGTGCAGCTTGGCGACGCCCTCGATGGTGATGCGCGGCGTGCCGGCACCGGCGATCTTGGCGCCCATCTTGTTGAGGCAGTCGGCGACGTCGACGATCTCCGGCTCGCAGGCAGCGTTGTCGATGATGGTGGTGCCCTTGGCGAGCGCCGCCGCCATCACCGCCACATGGGTGCCGCTGACCGTGACCTTGGGGAACGTGATGGTCGCGCCTTTGAGGCCGCCCGGCGCCTTGGCGATGACATAGCCGCCGTCGATCGTGATCTCGGCGCCGAGCTGTTCCAGCGCCATGATCAACAGGTCGACCGGCCGGGTGCCGATGGCGCAGCCGCCCGGCAGCGACACTTTGGCTTCATGCATCCGCGCCACCAGCGGCGCGATCACCCAGAAGCTGGCGCGCATCTTCGACACCAGCTCATAGGGCGCGGTGGTGTCGACGATGGTCTTGGCGGAGATGTGCAGGGTCTGCCCCTGATATTCATGGTCACCCGGCCGCTTGCCGGCGGACATGATGTCGACGCCGTGGTTGCCGAGGATCCGCTGCAGCAGCGCGACGTCGGCGAGGCGCGGCACATTGTCGAGAATCAGCGTCTCGTCGGTGAGCAGGGCCGCGATCATCAAGGGCAGCGCCGCGTTCTTGGCCCCCGAAATCGGGATAGTGCCCCGCAGCTCGTTGCCGCCGATGATCTTGATCCGATCCATGCCGATTCCCGCTGATTTGCTGTGGAATTATACGGCAGGAGCGCCGCCCGTGGCAAAAGCGTGGAATTTGAGGCGATTTCAAGGGCGGGGGCGGTCGCGGCAGGCCCAGGCTGGCCTGCCGTCGTTGTCGAGAGCGGGCGAAATCCGCCTTACCAGCGCTGGCCGTAGGTCCGGTAGTCGCGGTGGCGCGGCTCGCGGAACGCCGCCCGCGGGTTGACGATGCAATCGGCCAGCCGGCCCGAGGCAGCGGCCCGGCACTGCCCATAGGAGGCGTAATTGCAATCGCCCGGGTAGCCGTAGCCGGGCGAGGTCAGGCAATAGGGATAGTCGCGCGCTTCAGCCGGGGTTGCTGCCGAGAACAGACCGGCACCGGCCAGGACGGCGGCAAACGCGAGGGCGGCTGTGCGCGGCGTCGCGCCACTCTTCAATTTCGATAGCATTCCTTGATCCTCCGTGATCTGCCGCACCAACCGAGCTTCGGCTTGGTCGTTCCTGCCCAGCGAATGGTTCGCAGCACCGTGATAGCAGCGCAAGCTTCGGCCGCCGCCCGCATCACGTTTTGATACCACGAGTTTTGCCGATGTGACCGCATTCCGTCGCGCACGCCGGAACGACGGCGCCAAGCCGCGGTTGGTGAGCCAGTCGGTGCGATCGCACCATTCACCCGATGGAGGTTCTATGACATCCCGACTGACTCGATTGACTGGTGTTGCCGCTGCCGCGCTGCTGGCGACCACGATGGCCGCGGCTGCGCAGAGCCAGACCGATTCCCGCGGCAACGCGATGGGCTCGCAGAACGTCGGCAACGGCGCCCCGCACACCGGCACCATGGCCCCCAGCACCACCACCGGCATGGGCGGCAAGGGCATCAACGGCGCCAATCATCCCACCCCGTCCTCGACCCAGGGCGACACCGGCCCGCGCGGCAACAACAACGGCACGATCAGCGGCAACGCCGGCCGCTAACCGCTCAGGCGGATCGGATTACTTCAGAGCCCTGGCTTCGGCCGGGGCTCTTTTCGTTGGTGGGGATCAACCGGCCAGATAGCTGTGCAGGGCGGCGACCACCTGGGCGCCCTCGCCGATCGCGCCGCCCACCCGCTTGACTGAGCCAGACCGGACGTCTCCGACTGCGAACACGCCGGGCACCGAGGTCTCCAGCGCCTGCGCCGGCCGCTGGCCTTCATCCGCCGAGGGCCCGCCGGTGACGACGAAGCCGGCGCGATCCAGCGTCACGCCGCAGCCGTCGAGCCAGCCGGTCGCCGGATCGGCACCGACGAACAGAAACAGATTGCTGACCGCCATGGTGCGGTCCTCGCCGGAGAGCCGGCTGCGCAGTGTCGCCTGCCTCAGGCCGGTCTCGGGCGAACCATCGAGTGCCACCACCTCGGTGTTGAACACCAGCTCGATGTTCGGCGTCGATTCGATCCGCTCGATCAGATAGCGCGACATGCTGGCGGCAAGCCCGCCGCCGCGAACCACCATGTGCACGCGCGCCGCGTGGCCCGATAAAAAGACCGCCGCCTGCCCGGCCGAATTGCCGCCGCCGACCAGGATCACGTCCTGCTGCTTGCACAGCCGCGCCTCGATCGGCGAAGCCCAGTAGTACACGCCGCGACCTTCGAACTCGGGCAGCCGCTCGATCTGCGGCCGGCGATAGCGTGCACCGCTGGCGACCACGATGGCGCGGGCGCGCAGCTCGCCGCCGTCGTCGAGCGCCAGCTTGAAGGTGCCGTCGTTGCAGCCGCACACCAGCGACTTCACCTCAGTCGGGATCATGATGTCGGCGCCGAATTTCTGCGCCTGATTGTAGGCGCGCGCGGTGAGCGCCATGCCGGAAATGCCGGTCGGGAAACCAAGATAGTTTTCGATCCGCGCGCTGGCGCCGGCCTGGCCGCCGAACGCGCGCTGATCGCACACCGCGACCGTCAGTCCTTCGGAGGCGGCGTACACCGCGGTCGACAACCCTGCCGGCCCGGAGCCGACGATCGCGACATCGTACAACTTGGAGCGATCGATGTGGCCGTTCATTCCCATCGCCCGCGCCAGCTCGGACTCGCTGGGGTTGCGCAGCACCGTGCCGTCCGGGGTCACCACCAGCGGCAGATCGCGCGGCGCTGGCGAATAGCGCGCCACCAGTTCGGCGGCGTCGTGATCGGTCGCAGGATCGAGCAGATGATGCGGCCAGCCATTGCGGGTGAGGAAGCCCATCAGCCGCACCGCGTCCGACGCATTGGCCGAGCCGATCAGCACCGGGCCGCCGACGCCGCCCTGGATCAGATTAACCCGGCGCAGGATCAGCGCCCGCATGATCCGCTCGCCGAGATCGGCCTCGGCGACGAGAAGACCGCGCAGCCGGTCCGGCGGGATCAGCAGGCATTCGACCTCACCCTCGGCGATGCCGTCGACCAGCGCGACGCGGCCGGACAACTGGCCGATTTCGGCCAGGAACTGCCCGGGCCCCTGCTCGGCCACCGGGGTGATGTAGCCGAGGCCGTCGCGCTGGCTGACCGCGACATGGCCGGACAGCACCACGAACATCCCCGGACCGGGCTGGCCAGTCTCGAACAGCCGCGCGCCATCGGCATAGCGCCGCACCTCACCGAACCGCCGGATGCGATCGATCTCGGCCGGCGTCAGCTCCGGAAAGGTCTGATCATGGCGATCGACCGGCCTGACTTGAGAGGCATCCGGCCGGTCGTTCCCAGAACTCGAATCCGCCATGCCTGTGCCTCTTCGCTTGGTCGCGCCGGTTGTCAGTCGCCGCCAGCATCACCGCGCTGGCTGGCGGTATCATGACCGCCGGTATCCGGCGTGTCTTGCACGATCGCGACAGGGCGTGCGGGCTCCGGCTCGGCGCGGCCGCGGGCCTGCGCCTTGCGGCGTTTCAGATTGGCGCGCAGCGCCTCGGCCAGCCGCTGCTCGCGACCAGAGCCTCGCGGGGGCGAATTCTGCATATCGGCCATGGTGAATACTGCTGAACCCTCGGTTCCATTGTTCGACATAATGGCTTCGGCATGTTGCCGCGAGTGAGACAACGATGACAATCGAGGTTTCGGGGATCGCCCCGGCTGCGCAGCGGACGCTGGCGGTTTGGCACGACGTGTTCGTCAGCCGGGACTGCGATCGGATGCGGCCGCTGCTCGCCGAAACGGTCGTGCTGCATTCCCCGGTGGTGCGCTCGCCGATCGTTGGCCGCGCCGCCTGCCTGCTGGTTTTGTGCACGGTCTCCAGCATTTTTCAAGGATTTCGCTACCATCGCACCTACGTTGGCGGTTCACAGGAGGTCGCGCTGGAATTCAGCGCCGCGATCGACAGCTGGGATCTCAAGGGCATCGACCTGATGCACTTCAACGACGACGGCGAAATCGCCGAATTCGAGGTCCTGATCCGCCCGTTGCGGGCGCTGTCCGCCCTCGGCGAGGAAATCGGCCGCCGCATCGGGCCTCAGCTGATGCAGCTCAAGCGTGGCGATCCGGTCCGCTGACCCTGGTCGGCCCCACCCGAATCCGCCTGCCGGCGCCCGGCCGACGTGATGAAACCAATTCGCGAACCTTATGGCCGGTTTTTCCCCGGCATCCGGCGCGATCCGCTTGCGCCGGCGGATGCCCTGTGGCAAGGAACGGCCGCGCCGCGCGGGAGCCCACTGGCTGATTCCCCGCCCGGTCGATGCTGCCGTAGCTCAGTGGTAGAGCACTCCCTTGGTAAGGGAGAGGTCGACAGTTCAATCCTGTCCGGCAGCACCATTAAATCTCAATCAGATCAATAACTTGCCGACAGTCGCACTGGCTTGCAAGAATCTCGATTGCGCATAAATTGGCAGGACAAAGCCTGAAACTGCGTGCCCATCCGTGCCGCTGACCCAAGCTGTTCGAGATATGTTCTGCGCTTCTTAAAGATTGTCGGAAGCAGAACGATCAACCTGTTGCATCTATTCTGCTCCCGGTGAGAATGCATCAGCTCCTCAACTTGCGCTGAGCAGCCTCAAGGTCGGCACCCTCCGCCTCAATCTCCCAGTTTCGCCCAATCGAACGCAGCAGGTCTGCCGTTCGTGGCCAAGGCTCACACGCCTTGGCGGCGTCAAAGGCCGCTTTTGCCAACGCTCGCTCTTGTTCACCGCCATCGTAGACGCCACGAAAGTGAGCGCCTCTCATATTGTATCGCTCGATTGTCAGAGCGCGTTCTATTTTGGGTGATGAGAGCCTCTCTATCTGATCTCGAACTGCCTCATGCGGCCACACCCCGCTGTCAGCCGGTGGCGCATGAGCAAGAACCTTGCCGACATAAGAGTCGGTTATCTCGGCCCGCTTTGTTTCAGTGCCGATCCGCCTAAACTCGTCGATCCAGTTCGTCAGAATCTCGCGGCTCACTCCTTTGGCATCGTGGCCGGGCAATCGTTTGAAGCCGGAAAGCAACCGGTAGCTCACTTGGGCGTTCGCTTTTTCCACGTCGGAGGCTTCGTCTCTTTGGTCGTCATCTGCTCGAAATACGTTGCGCAAAATCTGGTGAAACACGGCCGGATCTCGGGCCATCGCATCGTAAAGACGAAGTCTTCGGTCCTCGTACTCAAGCAAGGGAAAAAGCTTGTATTCTCTAGTCGCGACGTCACTCTCTGAAGCATCCTCGCGTCGGTCCAATGCCTCCAACGCCTTGGTTACGTAATAGGTTGTCATGGTATCGGCGCGGTCCGGTCTCGACTTCAACTCGAGGACAATGTCGTCCAGCAACCGGAGCAGAAGTCGAGTTGGTATCTCTGCCAGGCGGTCAAGGCATGATTGGAGTGCTTCTATCGGACGTCGATACCTTAGGCGCATCAGCGTTGACCGCAGCAACTCGGACCGAAGCCCCTTCAAATAGCGTGGAGGCAAGAGGCGCCAGTATGCAGCTTCGACGTCGCGGCCAAGGCTAGCTCCCGCTCGCCAAGTCTCACGATCATCAGGCCACGCTGCCAACAGAGCGGCGATCGTCTCCGGGCTCACTTGGCTCTCGTCACGCAACGACTCCAGCCAGATCAACGCTCGCTGGAGCCCTATGATTCCTCTGTAAAGCCCCGACAAGCCAACCGTGAGACTACCGACGGGATCATCAGCAAAGCTAAGCGCCAGTAGCTCACCGAGCCTTTCCTCGCCCAAATTGCATCTGCTGAGTGTCTCCAAAACTACGTACGTATGACGCACTTCCTTCGCTAAGCGCAGGACTGCGGACACTCCCTCCGCTGAAATCAGATTGAGCAAAGCCTCTATTCGCTGAGCGTTCTGGATTTTCTGATCTACATCGTCAATGAGCCCCGTATCGCTAAAGAGCTGCGCGAGCGTGACGACTTGATCGGAAGGAGCATATTTTTCAACCAAGGCCTTAAACGGGGCGAGTTCCTTTTCTGGCAGAGCCCACCCGGCACCTCGGAAGCGCTCATGTCGCAACACCTCATCTCGGACTCGAGACCAGAGCCCCTTCCGCTCCACGTCAGCTAAATTGCTGAACAAGACGTCCAGAGCTTTTAGAGCCTTCCCACGCGGCTCGGGCGGGAACGACGACATGCCCCGAATTAGTCGCTCCCAACGCGATGGGTCATTCGAAGCCAGTTCAACCGCTCGCTCGCACAGGGACGCTTGAAACGACCAATAGTCTCGATTTGTAATTGGCTTTCTTTCAGCAGCACCAGCTTCTCTTAGTCTTGGCTTCGCTGTGGGACTCGACACCCCAAGCTCTGTCGGCAAGAGCTTCAGCAGTAGCTCCCAACCTACCTCCGGATATGTTGCAACGACTTCATCAATGACAGCGATGCGCTGGCTTCCAGAGGCGTTGGTGTTGGGAGCCCACGGGATGAAAATCTCTACCAAGCTGTTCATCGGGCGATTTGAGATATACCCTCCAGGATCAAGACGGGCGAGGCGAGCAAGAATTAGGACAGACCGCCTAAAATACTCAGGGTCCCAAGCCATAGTTTCCAAAGCCCAGAGCACACCTGTATGCATTGACGTCGGAGACAGAAAGCCTTGGCGCTCTATAAAGATCGGCTTGATGGCTGATCCATCACCCCCGAGCATGTGCTCGAGGGCCAACAACAAAGGGGATGGCGCAGCCTCTGCCAAAAGAGGCAACTCATCTCGAAGCGCCGCGAGCAACCGAGGGTCCGAGTTCAGCCCCCGCAGCTCTTGTAAAGTTCGATTTGCGAACGCTTGTCCGTTCTCTGTCCCAAGATTAACCCGAGCAATCTCGCCCCAAGCTGCAAGTAACAACAAGGTGGTGGCTAGCCCCTCTCTAAGCCATGCACTGCAGAGGGAAGAATCCTTCCTGGACAGCGAGAACAATGCATTTGGATCGGGCTCAGGCTCCACTTCGGAAAAGACTTCCACCATCACAGCGCGCAGTCGCTCGGCTTGTTCCGCCCCGAGCAACCGGCCCACGTGAATGAACGCGTCCATAGGAGCACGTACTTTCCACACTGATCCTTCCAGATCGAAAGGTGGGTCCGCATCGGCTAAGTAAGTCCTGACTTCCGCTTCAAGCTGGGAGCAATCAATTCCGGCCAGGCGTGTCACGAAGTCCCTGTCCCGGGGGTTGCTGGAATCCCAAGCACCCGCGAGGATCGCGGGCAACAGCTGGGTTCCTTTTTGGGTCCAAGCCGGAGGATCGTACGACCCCCCTGGAATCAGACGAGCGAGCGCCGTCAAGCTGCGGCCACTATATCTCGCATAGGTGAGGGCAATGTTGTCATCTAGCCCCATCGAGCGCATCGCCATGCCCATGGCATGCGCAGTTGGCCTCGTTAGATTGAAAGCACCGACGGCTCGCTGATGCCTTCCAAGTGGGACGAGCGTGGTACCCATCGCCGAGAATTGCGACGGCGATTTTGCCGCATCTTGCCTCAAGAGGAGAACCAATTGCCCCCTCCGTGGCAGCTGACGGCCGGCCGCGCTTGAGTCTACGACTACGGTTCTCGCCTCCAAAAACAAACGCTGGTCAAGAGCAGATTTTCTAATAGCCGCAACGGCAAACGCCAGAGCTTCATCGGGAGAGTCGGCCGCAACTACTACCGCGTTTTCCGACTTTGAAAGCTCCTCAATCAGGCGACCGGCTTCTTTTTCGCGCTCGCAAAGTAGAACGTCTTCTGTAATCGGCGGACTGAATCTTCCCGCAAAATCGACCCAATACTCTTCTGTGCTGAGCACCCCATTAACCGGAACCGTCTTTATAGTGTTTCTCGCATGCCAAGCAGAGACGGCAGGGTTTGCTTGAAGCCAGGTTTCGAGCTGCATGCCGTCTATGTAGCGGACGTCTTTCCAATGAGACTCCTTCTTTCGGGCATTCACAAAGTCCTCAATTTTATTGTCTTTGTTCGAGCTATCCCACGTTCGTGGGGAGACAAAAACGTATGTGCTGTTTCTCTGTACGTCCTCAGGAGTTTCAGCGGTGCGCTTGGCGAAATCACCTATTGCTTTACTTTGGTAATCGACATTCGTACCGAATTCCCAGAATGTTTCCCCCAAGGGCACGTTCAGGGCGTCTACCGAACTTACGAGATGACCATCGAACCCGCGAACTTGTCCCTTGTCTCCGCTCGGAAACCGGATCGAAGCGATGTCCGGGACCGACGCCCGAATAAGATCAGAGACAATCTGCGGCAGCTCTGTGCGAGCTAGAAGGGTTCTTGCCCATTGCTCAAGCTGGCTGGCGGTTATCCATTTCATCAATGCTCACGCCTTCGAAAGAATTTTTGCTGAATGGTGCGACAACTCTGATGGAAGTTCTTTGCTTGATCGATCATCTCCAGAAACGAGAATCATCCGAACACGGCAGCGGAACAATTATCTCAAAAATGATGATCGCTCGCCATCGTTTGTCGCTCCCCAGTTTGCGAGCATCCTTTCTGCCTCGGCCGGCTCTCGCTTTATCCTGTAGATCGCCTGCCTGCTCAGGCCGGTACTTCGTGACACCGCTGATGGCCCCCCCTTGCGCGACCATTTCCAGCACGGTGGCAAGCTGTTCCCGCGAGAAGCTTGGTTTTCGCCCGCGGTAGCGCCCCTCCTTCACCTTTGCCGCATCGATACCGGCGCGCTGAGCCTCTTTCGTTGCTTCAGCCTGAGCCTGGGCAGTGGCGGCCATGAACGCAATCAATGCGTCCCGAACGGCTTGATCCATCGGGTCCTTCGTTGCGCCATCAAAGGTCAGATTGTTGATGACCGTACGTACGATGACGCCCGTTCGCATAAATTCCCGAATGGTGTCGCAGACGTCCGCGTAGTTGCGGCCTAGACGATCCACCCAGCGGACGAGCAACATATCGCCACGGCGAAGAAGGTCGAATAGCCGGTGCCCCTGAGGCCGGTCCTTCAGCATTGTGCTGACGCCGGAGACGCCCTGATCGGCAACAACGTGGTCGACCAGAACCTCGCACTACAGGAAGCGGCGCTTCGCGCTGCGGGGTGCGACCTGATCCGATCGGAGAAGAGGTCCGGCACCACGACCACCGGCCGGGCTGAGCCACAGACCGTGTTGGACTTTCTTCGCGACGGCGATGTGCTCATGGTGACGCGGATCGAGCGCTTGGCCCGCAGCATCGGCGACCTGCAAGACATCGCCCGCACCGTAAGGGCTAAGGGCGCGAGCCTCAAGGCCACTGAGCAACCGATCGACACCAGCACCGCAGCGGGCAAGGCGTTCTTCGACATTCTGGGCGTGTTCGCCGAGTTCGAGACGAACTTGCGGAAGGAACGCCAACTGGAGGGGATCGCCGATGCCAAGGCCCGAGGCGTCTACAAGGGCCGCAAGCCGGGCATCGATCCGGCGAAGATCAAGGCGCTGAAGGCCGAGGGCATGGGGCCGTCAGCCATCGCGAGGGCGCTGAACATCGGCCGGGCGTCGGTCTATCGGGCATTGGAGGCAGGTTGACGCTCATCGGCCGATCAGTGTTTTTCGATCGCAGCCGCCCGCCTCGGCGATTGCCCGATATGGGAGTGTGACAACTGCGCCCGAGACTGATACACACATCGCACTGGCCAGCTGAAAAACATCAACGATTTCAGTTAAAAAAGCGCTTCCTGCCAAAGTTCAATCCTGTCCGGCAGCACCAGCGATTTGTAGACAGCCGTCTCAGGCTCGGTCCCTCCCCAAACATCTTGAACACTTGGCGCGCTCGGTTTCGCGGGCTTGCATCGGCGTTCGCGATGGCAGGACACTGCGAGGAGAGCATGCCGATGCGTATTCCGATTGAAATTCGCCCGTGAGTAGAATTTCATAAGGCTTTGCGGCTGGGGGATTGCCGAGATGTTTCAGCTGTTTTCACGCGCCAAAACCGCCAACCAGTTTCGGGCCCGCAACGCGGCGCGGGACGCGGAGACCGATGCGGCGCGGGTCGGTTCGATCGTTTCCGCGATCGAAACGGCGCTGCTGGCGGCGCAGGCCGAACATGCCGGACTGAGCGAGCGGCTCCACGACGTGCTGGCGCGGGCGGCGATCACCGTCGGCACCGAGACCGACGAATATATCGACCGCGCCCCCGAGGACACCGCACTGCAGAACCAGTACAGCACCGAAATCGCCAATGGCGAACGTCGGCTGCGCGAACTGGAGACCAGCATGGGCCACTACCAATTCCTCAAGACGGTGCTGGCGACGCGTTTTCCCGAACACGCGGCCGCCGACGGCGCGAAGTAGCCCGAGAGGTCGCCAGATCGAGCCGACGGCTCACCGGTGAGTTCCGCGCTCTTTCTCCGTGAACATTCCATGAACCTCGGCTAGACTCCGCCGCATCGCTCCCGAGCCACGAGATTCGCAAATCCCATGACCGATCTGACCATCACCTGCCCGAACTGCGCCTCGTCGGTGCCGCTGACCGAGTCGCTGGCGGCGCCGCTTTTGAAGGACACGCAGGCCAAATACGAGCGGCTGATCAAGCAGAAGGATCAGGACATCGCCGGGCGCGAGCAGGCGCTGCGGGCGCAGCAGGCGGAGGTCGAGAAGGCCAAGGCGGCGGTGGCACAGCAGGTCGCCGACCAGGTGACGGCGGCGCGGGCGCGGATCGCCGCGGAGGAAGCCGCCAAGGCGAAGCGTCTCGCCGAAAACGATCTCGCCGACAAGGCGCGGCAGCTTGCCGAGCTGCAGGACGTGCTGAAGAGCCGCGACGCCAAGCTGGCCGAAGCACAACAGGCGCAGGCGGAGTTCGTGAAGAAGCAGCGGCTGCTCGAGGACGAGAAGCGCGAGCTTCATCTGACGATCGAGAAGCAGGTCCAGGCTGGCCTCGAAGAAGCGCGACAGAAGGCCCAGCAGGCCGCCGAGGATAATCTGCGGCTCAAGGTCACCGAGAAGGAAGAGCAGATCGCCGCGATGCAGCGGCAGATCGAGGATCTGAAGCGCAAGGCCGAACAGGGCTCGCAGCAATTGCAGGGCGAGGTCCTGGAGCTCGAACTCGAAGCCTCGCTGCGCGCCAAATTTCCGCACGACCAGATCGAGCCGGTGCCGAAAGGTGAGTTCGGCGGCGACGTGCTGCAGCGGGTGGTGAGCGCCGCGGCGCAGCCGTGCGGCAGCATCCTGTGGGAATTCAAGCGCACCAAGAACTGGTCGGACGGCTGGCTGACCAAGCTGCGTGACGACCAGCGCAAGGCCAAGGCCGAGCTGGCGCTGATCGTCTCCAACGCGCTGCCGAAGGGCGTGCACACCTTCGACCATATCGACGGCGTCTGGGTCACCGAAGCGCGCTGCGCGATTCCGGTGGCGATCGCGCTGCGGCAGTCGCTGATCGAGCTCGCCGCCGCGCGGCAGGCCGGCGTCGGCCAGCAGACCAAGATGGAGCTGACCTATCAGTACCTCACCGGCCCGGCATTCCGGCAGCGGATCGAGGCGATCGTCGAGAAGTTCACCGAGATGCAGAGCGATCTCGACAAGGAACGCCGCTCGATGATGCGGATGTGGGCCAAGCGCGAGGCGCAGATCCGCGGCGTGCTCGAAGCCACCGCCGGGATGTATGGCGACCTGCAGGGCATCGCCGGCAAGGCGCTGGCCGAGATCGACGGCATGGCGCTGCCGATGCTGGAAGACTTCAGCGACGACGACGGCGACAGCGAAGCGGCGTAAGTCCGGTTCTATCCGCCCGCGCACACGCGCGTGGACTCACGCGATCGTCCGGGCCTGTTCGGCGAGCCGGTCGCGGTGCTCCGGCGCGGCGGTGGCGATCATCCGCCGCGCGCGCTCCGCGAGGCTGCAGCCACGCAGTTCGGCGACGCCCCATTCGGTGACGATCGCATCGACATCGGCCCGCGGCGTCGTCACCGTCTCGACCCGCATGACGATCCGGCTCGCCCCGTTCAGCGCCGTCGCCGGCAGCGCGATCAGCGCCCGACCGCCCGGCGAGGCATTGGCGCCGCGGACGAAATCGAGCTGACCACCGATCGCGCCGATCGCAACGCCGTTCAGAGTCTCGGCATTGACGCTGCCGTCGAGCCCAACCTGCAGCGCCGAGTTGATTGCAGTCAGCCTGCTGATCCGCCCCAGCACACCGTGATCGTGGGTGTAGGCGGCCGGCTGCAGCCGCACCGACCTATTTTGATGCGCGAACCGATACAGCCGCTGCGTGCCGATCAGCTGATTGGTGACGGTCACGCCAGGATCGACGCCCTTGCGCGCATTGGTGACGACGCCGCGCTCGATCAGCTCGACCACCGCGTCGTTGATCAGGCCGGAGTGGATGCCGACGTCGCGGGCATGCGCCAGCGACGACAGGATCGCATCCGGAATCTTGCCGACGCCGAATTGCAGCGTGGCACCATCGGCGATCAGCCCGGCGGCGTTGGCGGCGATCTGGCGGGACACGTCATCAAGTGTGCCGGACGGCAACTCCAGCGGCTGGCGCCGCGCGGCGACGCGAATGTGGATCGGCACATCGCCCGGCCACTCCGCACCATAAGTGAACGGCGCATCCGGATTGATCTCGGCGATGACCACCCGGGCGCGGCACGCGGCATCGATCACGTAGTCGCACGACAGGCCGGCGCTGAGGCGGCCGTCGGGCGCTTCCGCGAGCTGCACCAACACGACATCGGCGCGGTGGCGGCCGGTGGCGAAGTCGGCACAGAACGCCGAGTAGTTGCTGGGAATGACATCGAGCCGGCCGGCGCGCGCCAGCTTTCGAGCGTTGCCGATCACGCCGTAGCTGACGAACGAGACGTTCGGCGGCGCGGCCGCGAACGTGTCCGAGAACACCGGCCCGACCATCAGCCGGAACGGCGGCAGATCGGCCGCCTGCGCCATCAGCGCCTCGGTCAGCGTCAGCGGCTCGGCGGTCGCCTGGCCGCACACCACGAGATCGCCGGCGCGGATCAGGCCGGCGAAGTCGATCGACGCGCTCTGGGCTGGCATCGGCGGTGCTCGCGCCGATCCGCGATCAGTACGATTTCGCCAGGCCGAGCACCTTCTCGGCGATGAAGCTGAGCGCAAGCTGCGGGCTGACCGGCGCGATCCGCGGGATCATCACTTCGCGCAAATAACGTTCGACGTGATACTCCTTGGCGTAGCCGAAGCCGCCATGGGTCATCACCGCCTGCTCGCAGGCCTGAAAGCCCGCTTCGCCGGCCAGATACTTCGCCGCATTGGCTGCAGCGCCGCACGGCATGCCCTGGTCGTATTGCCACGCCGCCGACATCACCATCAGCCAGGCGGCCTCGAGCTCGACCCAGTTCTTCGCCAGCGGATGCTGGATCCCCTGGTTCTGGCCGATCGGGCGGTTGAACACGATCCGGCTCTTGGCGTACTCGGTGGCGCGCGACAGCGCACACTTGCCGAGCCCGACGGCCTCGGCGGCGATCAGCACGCGCTCGGGGTTCATGCCCTCGAGGATGTACTGGAAGCCCTTGCCCTCCTCGCCGATCTGGTCCTCGACCGGAATCTCGAAATCCTCGAAGAACAATTCGTTGGAGTCGACGATCTTGCGACCCATCTTCTCGATCTCATGCACCTTGATTTTGGTGCGATCGAAGTCGGCGTAGAACAGGCTGAGGCCGTGGGTCGGTGACTTCACCTCTTCGAGCGGCGTGGTGCGCGCCAGCAGCAGGATCTTGTTTGCGACTTGCGCGGTCGAGATCCACACCTTCTGGCCGTTGACGACGTAGCGGTCGCCCATCCGCACCGCGCGGGTCTTGAGCTGGGTGGTGTTGAGGCCGGTGTTCGGCTCGGTCACCGCGAAACACGCCTTGTCGCGGCCCTCGACCATCGGCGGCAGCATCCGCTGGCGCTGCTCCTCGGTGCCGAACACCACGACGGGGTTGAGGCCGAACACGTTGATATGCACCGCCGAGGCGCCCGACATGCCGGCACCGGATTCCGAGATCGCGCGCATCATGATCGCTGCCTCGGTGATACCGAGGCCGGAGCCGCCATAGGCCTCCGGCACACAGATGCCGAGCCAGCCGGCGTCGGCCAGCGCCTTGTGGAAGTCGTGCGGGAAGCCGCCCTCGCGATCCTTCTTCAGCCAATAGGCGTCGTCGAAGCCCTCGCAGATCTTGGCGATGGCATCGCGGATGGCTTCCTGCTGATCGGTGAGTGCGAAGTCCATGACTGGCTCTTTGTGTTGTTGTTACTTGGACGGACGAGCGGGCGTTGGATGAGGTTCTACGGCGCCATCTGCGACGGCAGCCACAGGATGATGCTCGGGAACGCCACCATTATGGCGATCGCGATCAGGTGAGCGATGAAGTGCGGGAAGGTGCCGTGGAACACTTCGGCGACCGGCCGCTTGGCGTAGCGCGCGACGATGAAGCAGTTCAGCCCGACCGGCGGCGTGATCATCCCCACTTCCGCGGTGACGATCTTGATCACCCCAAACCAGATCGGATCGAAGCCGAGCGACTTGATCAGCGGCATCACGATCGGCACCGTCAGCACCAGGATGGCGATCTGATCCATGAACGAGCCGAGCACGATGTAGCCGCACAGGATCAGCGTGATGATCACCCAGCGCGAGGTCTCCAGCGATCCGACCCAGGCGACAAGATCCTGGGTGACATGGGTGAGCGTGAAGAAGTAACCGAAGATCGAGGCACCGACCAGGATCGTCACGATCATGCAGGTGCCATAGCTGGCGCTGAGCAGCGCCTTGTACAGCGTCTTCGGCGTCACCTTGCGCTTGGAGATCGCCAGCACCAACGCACCGGCGGCACCGAGCGCCGAGGCCTCGGTCGGGGTGGCGACGCCGAGATAGATCGTGCCGGTGACCAGCGTGAACAACGCCAGCATCGGCCCGATCTGCCACAGCAGCGCGAAGCGCTCGCGCCACGGTACCGACGCCACCCGAGGCGCCCGTGACGGATCGAGCCAGACCAGGACGTAGATCGTCGCCATGATGGTCGCGGTGACCAGCGCGGCGGGAATGATGCCGCCAATCAAGAGCTGGCCGATGTTGACCTCGGCGAGCAGGCCGAAGATCACCAACGCCACGCTGGGCGGGATCAACATCGCCAGCGTGCCGGAGATCGCCACTACGCCGGCCGCCATCTTCGGCTCGTAACCCTGCTTGATCATCGCCGGCAGGCTGGTCGACGACAGCGTCGCCGCCGACGCGGTGCTGGTGCCGCAGATCGCGCCGAAGCCGGCGCCGGCGAGCGCCGTCGCCATGCCGAGGCCACCAGGGATGCGGCCGACCCAGGCCGAGGCGGTCTTGAACAACGCATCGGCGACGCCCGACAACAGCACGAGTTCGGCCGTCAGCAGAAACATCGGGATGGTGATCAGCTCATAGGACGACACCGTCGACAGCGGCGCGGTCTCGAGGATGCCGAACAGCGTGCCGGTGCCGCCGACCATCAGCAGGCCGACCGAGCCGGAGAACGCCATCGCGAAGCCGACCGGCGTGCCGATCGCGAGCAGGACGAACAGCAGGCCGAGAACGATCAAGGTTGTCATGTCGGCCGCCGCTATTCGAAGGACTTGGCTTCGCCGACCCCGACCAGAGGCGGCAACGGATAGAGATCTCGGCCGGTGACGAGGCTCGCCACATGGCCCGCGAGCATCAGCACGAGCCGCAGCACCAGCACGCCGCAGCCCAGCGGCACCAGCGCCGCCGAAATCCAGGTCGGCCACGGGATCGCGCCGGCGAGCACATCTTTCTGCTGGAAGTTGTCGAGCGCGCGGTCGAAGCCGACCTTGCACAGCAGCGCGAACACCAACAGGCCAGTCAGTGCGGTGATGATCTCGGCGAGGCGCCGCCCCGCGGGCGAGAACCGCGGCACCAGAATGTCGACGCCGACATGAACGTGCTCGCGGAGCGCGTCCGACAGCGTCAGGAAGAACACCCCGGCCATCAAATAGAGGCCGATCAGATCGTAGGTGAAGGAGAATGGACGGTTCAGCGCGTAGCGCATGAACACGTCCGCCACCACCAGCACCATGATCGCGAACATGAAGGTGACCGCGACCAACGTCAGCGCTCGTTCGAGCGCGGCGAGAGCGGCACTGGCTCGCTGCATCACGCGGTCTCCACGCGTTGTCTAAGGGGACGCTTACTTGCCGGCACCAGCGGCGAGCAGGCTCTGAAACTCTTCGAGCGCCTGCGTGCCCGGCTTACCGCGGGAGTCGATGCCGGCGGCCCATTCCTTGGCGACGCCCTTGAGCTTGTCCTTCATCTGCGCCTTGGTGGCGTCAGGGATCGGATCGAAGGTCACGCCTGCGTCGTTGAGCTGCTTGCGGGTCTGCTGCTGCTCCTTATCGACGTCGGCGCAGACCTTCGGCTCGATCGCCTCGGAAGCTTCTTCCATCGCCTTCTTGACGTCGTCGGGCAGCTTGGCCCAGGCCCGCTCGCTGATCGAATAAGCGACGATGAACGAGCCGAAGCTGACACCGTCGGTGGCGTGCTTGACCAGCTTGTCGAGGCCGTAGGACGCGATGCTGTCGGCCGGGAACAGCACGCCATCCATGGTGCCGCGCGCCAACGACTCATAGGCGTCCGGCGCCGCCATGCGCACCGGCACGGCACCAAGCGCGCGCAGGGTCAGGTCCTGCGCGCCGCCGGTCGAGCGCAGCTTGAGACCCTGGATCGTGTCCATCGCGTCGACCTTCTGCTTGACCGTGAACACCTGATACGGCGGCAGCACCACGGCCATCAGCAGCTTGATCTTGTTGGGCGCGTATTCCTGCTTGGCGAGCACGCCGTCACGGGCGCTCTTCCAATAGGCCATTGTGCCCTGACAGCTCGTCGTGAACGACTCCGGCAGCTGCGCGACTTCGGACAGCGGCATCTTGTCGGAGGCGTAGGACGGCGCGATGTAGCCGATGTCGACGACGCCCGACTGAGTCAGACGCAGCAGGTCCGTCGCCTTGCCCATCTGCTGGTTCGGATAATAGCTGAAGGTCACCGCGCCATTGGTGCGCTTGGTGACGTCGTCCATCCACGGCTTCAGCATCAGGCGGACCAGATAGTGCCCGGCGGGAAACGAGTCGGCGACCTTGAGTTCGAGCGCCTGAGCAGGCGCCAACGCCATCGTCACCGGCAGCGACAACGCCACCGCCCAAGCCACGCTTGTCCGCATCCGAAGTCCTCCCTGTATCCGTCCGCAGCAGCGGGCGGGGCGGCTTGTGCCGCTTTGATGGAGGTATCGTACATACAGGTGAATTTTTCAGTCAATATGATGGACAATGCATGGAGCTATGCGCCGCGCGAACAGCCAAATCGATTGACCAGGTCATTTTTTGAATTCTAGCTACACAGCTGTGAACTGAAGGATCGCGCGTTGGGACCTCTGACTGGCATTACGATACTCGACCTGACCTCGGTGCTGATGGGGCCCTATGCCACTCAGACGCTCGCCGACATGGGCGCGGACGTCATCAAGGTCGAGAGCCCGGAGGGCGACATCGTCCGCCATATCGGTCCCGGCCGCACGCCCGGCATGGGCGGGATGTTTCTCAACACCAATCGCGGCAAACGCAGCATCGTTATCGACCTCAAACAGGACGATGGCCGGCAGGCGCTGCTGCGGCTCGCCGCGCGGGCCAACGCGCTGATCTACAACGTGCGTCCGCAGGCGATGGCGCGGCTCGGCCTGAGCTACGAGCAGGTCGCCGCGGTCAATCCGGGCATCATCTATCTCGGCGCGTTCGGCTACGGCCAGGACGGCCCCTACGCCGCCAAGCCGGCCTATGACGATCTGATCCAGGGCGCGGCCGGCGTGCCGACGCTGCTCGCGGCGGCCGGCGACGGCACCCCGCGCTACGTGCCGATCACCATCGCCGATCGCATCGTCGGGCTGATGGCCGTCAACGCCATGCTCGGCGCACTGCTGCATCAGCAGCGCACCGGCGAAGGCCAGCGCATCGACGTCCCGATGTTCGAGTCGATGGCCTCATTCGTGCTGGTCGATCATCTCGGCGGACTGACGTATGAGCCGCCGCTCGACCATGGCGGCTACGCCCGCCTGCTGTCGCGCTCCCGCAAGCCGTACCGCACCAGCGACGGCTATCTGTGCGTGCTGATCTACAACGACAAGCAATGGCGCAGCTTCTTCGAGGCGATCGACCGCACCGATTTCCTGGCGCAGCCGCGCTTCGCCAACCATGCGGCGCGCACCCGGCACATCGACGAGATCTATGAGGAGATTGGCGCCATCTTCCAAACCCGCACCACCGCGGAATGGCGCGAACTTCTGGAGCGCGCCGACATTCCGGTGATGCCGATGCACAGCATGGAGTCGATCCTCGACGACCCGCATCTGCGCGCGGTCGGCTTCTTCGAGACCGTCGAGCACCCGGTCGAAGGGCGCGTACGCCAGATGAAAGTGCCGTCGACCTGGAGCGCGACACAGCCGGAGCCCGGCGCTCCGGCGCCGACGCTGGGCGGCAACGGCCGCGACATCCTCATCGAAGCAGGGTTCTCGGCGGCGGAGATCGACCGCCTGGGCCACAGCAAGGCGGTGCATCTGCCCGACTGACAACCGGCCTGCGGGCCCAATTCAATCACAGGGAGACGACGATCATGGCGGGGATGTACTTCGAGGAGTTCGAGGTCGGCCAGGAATTCAGGCATGCGCTGACGCGCACGGTGACCGAGATGGACAACACGATGTTCAGCCTGCTGACGCTGAACCCGCAGCCGCTGCACATCGACGCGCATTTTGCGGAGAAGACGGAATTCGGCCAGCGTATTTTCAACAGCCTGTACACGCTCGGCATCATGATCGGCATGACCGTCTATGATACGACGCTGGGCACGACCGTAGCTAATCTCGGCATGACCGACGTGACTTTCCCCAAGCCCGTGTTCCACGGTGATACGCTGCGCGCCACCACCAAAGTGCTGTCGAAACGCGAGTCGAAGTCGCGCCCGAACGCCGGCATCGTCGAGTTCGAACACCACGCGCTGAACCAGAACGACGAGATCGTCGGCAGGTGCCTGCGCACGGCGCTGATGCACAAGAGGCCGGCCTGATGCGTTCGATGCTGTTCGTGCCGGGCGACAGCCCGCGCAAATTCGAGAAGGCGTCACAAGGCGCCGCCGACGCGCTGATCATCGACCTCGAAGATTCTGTCGTCGCCGACAAGAAGGACGAGGCCCGCGGCCTGACCCGCACCATGCTGCAGGCGCCGCGCGGCCGGCAGAAGCTCTATGTTCGCGTCAACGCGCTCGACACCGGCCGCACGCTTGGTGACCTCGCTGCTGTGATGCCGGCGCGGCCCGACGGCATCGTGTTGCCGAAATCGCGCGGCGGTGACGACGTGCGCGACGTTGCGCTGTGGCTCGATGCGTTCGAAGCCGCCGCGGGTATCAAGCCTGGAGCGACCCGGATCGTCGTGGTCGCAACCGAGACCGCCGGCTCGATCTTCGGACTTGGCAGCTACAAGGACTGCTCGCCGCGGCTTGCCGGGCTGATGTGGGGCGCGGAAGACCTCGCCGCCTCGCTCGGCGCCACCGAAAACGGCTCGGGCGGCGTGTTTCACAGTCCGTACCGCCTCGCGCGCGACATGTGCCTGATGGGCGCGGCGGCGGCCGAGGTCACCGCGATCGACACCGTCTATACCGACATCGACAATCTCGCCGGGCTGGAAGCCGAAACCCGCGCCGCGCGGCGCGACGGCTTTGCCTGCAAGGCGCTGATCCACCCCAAGCATGTCGACATCGTCAACGCCGCCTTCGCCCCGACCGAGGCCGAACGGAGCTGGGCCGAAAAAGTGATTGCGGCGTTCGCCGACAATCCCGACGCCGGCACGCTGCGGCTCGACGGCAGGATGCTCGACAAGCCGCATCTGCGCGCCGCGCAGAAAATTCTCGGACTATGACAACCGCGGGTGGCCAGCCGGCCGCCCCGAGGGACCCTGATGATCGTTCGCCAAGCCGCAAATGTTCTGGACATCCTGGAATACTTCGCGCGCGTGAAGAAGCCAGCGACGCTGGCGGAAATCGCCGATCACTTCGGCTGGCCGCGCTCGTCGACCTTCAACCTACTGACCACGCTGGCCGAGAAGGGCTATCTGTACGAACCGCGGCCGCGCGCCGGCTACTATCCGACGCCGCGCTGGCTGGTCATGGCCCGGGAAGTCGCGGAGGTCGAGCCGCTGCCGGGGTGGACTCACGCGCTGATCGCGGCACTGTCGGCGGAGACCGGGGAGACGGTCGCGATCGCGGCGCCGGCCGGAGTGATGGCGGTGTTCATCGACGTCGTCGAATCCGCCGCTGCAATCCGCTACTTCGCCAAAGTCGGTCACCGCGTGCCGATCCATGCGACGTCGAGCGGCCGGGCGCTGCTGCTGCAATACGCCAAGGACGAGCGCGACTCGCTGTATCGCAAGATCGAATTCAAGCAATACAACCACACCACCCCGATCAGCATCGAGGCGGTCGAGGCCGAGCTGCGCATATCCATCGAGCGCGGCTATTGCCAGAGCTTTGCCGATTACAGCCGCGACCTCGCCGGGGTCGCCGTGCCGCTGCCGATCGGCGAGCGCCGACTGTCGGTGGTGGTCGCCGGTCCGGAATATCGCATCGGCGACAAGACCGCGGCGATTGCCGTCACACTGCAGCAGTTCGTCGAGCGGTTTCGCGCGCAGTAGTCATTCTGCGCCGCAGCCGACCAGCCCCGTCATTGCGAGGAGCGAAGCGACGAAGCAATCCAGAGGTAGCACGCGTGGCTTCTGGATTGCTTCGCTTCGCTCGCAATGACGAGGAGAGACCAGTGGGACCTGTCGGCAACCGGATCAGCGATCGAACACCGTGTTACGCTGGGCGTTGACCAGGATGAAGGTGGTCCGTTTCGGAATTTCCTTGAGATTCTCGGCGCCGATATAGGTCATCGCCGAGCGCAGGCCGCCGGCGATCTTTTCGACCGTGGCGCGCACCTCGCCGCGATACGGCACCTCGACGGTCTTGCCTTCGGCGGCCCGATAGTCGGCGACGCCGCCGTGATACTTGTTCATCGCGGTCTCCGACGACATGCCGTAGAACACCATGCTGGTCGGGGTCTTCTGCCCGTCCTGCTCGGCGTATTTCAGTTCACCGCCGCACTCGTCATGGCCGGCCAACATGCCGCCGAGCATGACGAAGTCCGCACCGCCGCCATAGGCCTTGGCGAGATCGCCGGGGACGACGCAGCCGCCGTCGGAGCAGACGTGGCCTTTCAGGCCGTGCGCCGCATCGGCGCATTCGATCACCGCCGAGAGCTGCGGATAGCCGACGCCGGTGAGATCGCGCGTGGTACACACCGAGCCGGAGCCGATGCCGACGCGGACGATGTCGGCGCCGGCGATCACCAGCGCTTCGGTCATCTCGGCGGTCACCACCGTGCCGGCCATGATGATCGCGTCCGGGTTCTCGTCGCGCAGCTTGGCCACCGCACGCACGAAGGCTTCGGTGTAGCCGTTGGCGACGTCGATGTTCAGCATCGGCACCTTGACCTTCGCCTTCACCGCGCCGAGCCGCTCCCAATCGGCCGAGCCGGTGCCGACGGTGACGAACACGTTGGCGTCCTCGTCGCCGGCGAGATAGTCGGCCAGCCGATCCGGATGATGGAACTTGTGCAGGGCGACCAGCGCGCCGAACGGCCTCAAGGCCTTCGCCATCTCCAGTGTGCCGATGGTGTCCATGTTGGAGGCGATCAGCGGAAAGCCTGTCCAGGCCCGGCTGGAATGGCGGAAGCGGAAGTCGCGCTTGATGTTGGCCTCGAACCGCGACGACAGCACCGAACGCTTGGGCCGGATCAGCACGTCGCGAAAGTCGAGCTTCGGGTTCAAATCGATGTGCACGCACGCCACTCCCGGTTTCATCGGCCGAACGCCGACCTTAAGAAGGAAACATTGCGCATTGGTTGGCGCACGGGAAGGGAGAACGGAATGCAAGTGGCGGTGATGGGGGCCGGCGCGGTCGGGTGCTATTTCGGCGGGCTGCTGGCGCTGGACGGCCATGACGTCACGCTGATCGGGCGGCCGAACCATGTCGCCGCGGTCGAAGCGAACGGTTTGCGGCTGGAGACCAAGACCGGCACGCAGATGATTCCGCTGAAAGCCGCCACCGAGCCGGCGGCGATCGCCCCGCCCGATCTGGTGCTATTCTGCGTCAAATCCGCCGATACCGAAGCCGCAGGCCGCGCGCTGCAGCCGCGGCTGAAGCCGGACAGCGTCATCCTCAGCCTGCAGAACGGTGTCGACAACGCAGCGAGACTGCAAGCCGCGATCGGCCATCCGGTGATCGCCTCGGTGGTGTATGTCGGCACCGAAATGGCCGGCCCGGGTCACGTCAAGCATCATGGCCGCGGCGAATTGCTGATCGGCGCCTCGGCGCAGAGCGATGCGATCGCGGCCGCGCTGACGGCGGCGAAGATCCCGACCACCGTGGCGCCCGACATCGATCAGGCGCTGTGGTCGAAGCTGATCCTGAACTGCGCCTACAACGCTCTGTCGGCGGTCGCCGACCTTCCCTACGGCGCGCTGCTGGCGATCGACGGCACCGAGCAGGTGGTCCGCAACGTGATCGACGAATGCATCGCGGTCGCCCGCGCCTGCGGCGTCAGGGTCCCCGACGATGTCCTCATCAAGACGCTGACGCTGCCCGGCGCGATGCCCAGCCAGAAATCATCCACTGCGCAGGATCTGGCGCGCGGCAAGCCGAGCGAGATCGACTTTCTCAACGGCACCGTCGCTCGCCTCGGCGCCGCGCACGGCGTGCCGACGCCGACCAATCTCGCACTCACCGTGATGGTCAAGCTAATCGAGAGCCGCCGCGGCATCGGCGCCTCGTGAGCTATGGCGTCAGCTTGATCCGGCAATTGTAGGCTTTGCGGAAGCCGGCGGCGCGGGCATCGTCCTCCGAGCAGAACCAGCGGTTCGGCTTGGTCAGACTGGCGTAGCTCGGGCAGCCCCGGATCTGATACACGCCGACATTGCCGGTGATGCGGGCGCGGCGCGCCAGCTTGCCCTTGATGGTGCAGCCCGGCAGCATCGCCGGCTGATCGGGAAACATCACGTCGATCAGCTCGGTATGTTTGTCCTCGCGGCATGCGGCGCCGCGCAGCGGGGCGTCCTTGTCCCAGCGGCGAAAGTCGTTCGGCGCGACGAAGCAGCCCTGCCAAAGCCCCTTGCGCTCGTCCTTGGCCTTGGTCTCGTCGCCGGCAAAGCGGTCCTTGCCGCCGGCAGCGGCGTTGAGAGCGAAGCCATCCTGCACCAGGCGGCGGCTAAGGCTGTCGCTCTCACCAGCGATCGCACAGGTGCCGAGCCGGCGGCCCTTGAACACCGGGTCCGGCCCGAGATCGCGGCAGGTGACGCTGCGACCGCCGATCAGCTTGACCAGCGCATCGCGGGCTTCGAGGCCGCATGCCGACGGATCGGCGAACTGGTTGACGCAGCGCTGATCGAGCTCGGGTGCATCGACACCTTCGAGCCGGAAGACCTTCTCGCCGAGCTGCAAGGTGTCTCCGTCCTTCACCACCGCTTCCGCCGCTAAGGCCGGCGCCGCCAGCAAGAGTCCCAGCACCATTACGATCAGTCGACGCATTCCCGAACCCTCGTCCCGTCTGCCGGCCGCTCCGGCCGGACACAGTCATACCAGCCGTGCGCCGAAATGGTAGTCGTGCAGCACCGGACGGCTTTGCGGCTTCGCAAGCGCTTGCTAGAACCAATTCATGTCCGACCAATCGATCCCCGATCCGGTAATGTCGTTCGACGACAAAGCGCGGATGATTCAGAACCGCCGCTCGATCCACGGCGCCATCATCGGCTTGCAGCTCGACAGCTACGCGCCCGCGGAGGCGTGGAGCAGCCTGCCCTATCACCCGGTATTCGTCGGCGACATCTCGACCGGCGTGATCCATGGCGGCGTCGTCACCGCGATGCTCGACGAGAGCTGCGGCATGGCGGTGCAGCTCGCGCTGCCCGGCACCACCGCGATCGCCACGCTCGACCTGCGGATCGATTACTTGCGGCCGGCGACGCCCGGACAGGTGATGCGGGCCCATGCGCACTGCTATCACCTCACCCGTTCGATCGCGTTCGTTCGCGCCACCGCCTATCAGGACGCCGAGGACGTTCCGATCGCCACCGCAACCGCGATGTTCATGGTCGGCGCCAATCGCACCGATATGCTGCGGCAGACGCCGAAGGTGACGCTCGACTCCGCACCCGCGCTGGTGGCGCCCGACGATCCGGACGGCGGGCCGCTGGCGATCAGCCCGTATCCGCGCTTCCTCGGCATCCGCGTCGATGGCGATGCCCAGGCGATCATGCCGTATGATCCGAAGCTGGTCGGCAATCCGATCCTGCCGGCGCTGCATGGCGGCGTGATCGGCGCCTTCCTGGAGACCGCGGCGATCGTCAGCGTGCGCCGTGAAGTCGGCCTCGCCACCGCGCCGAAGCCGATCGGGCTGACGGTGAACTATCTGCGCTCGGGCCGGCCGCTCGACACCTTCGCCAAGGTCTCGATCGTCAAGCAGGGCCGCCGCGTGGTTGCGTTCGAAGCGCAGGCCTATCAGCGCGATCCGGCCGAACCGATCGCGTCGTGCTACGGCCACTTCAAGTTGCGCTCCGGCGCGTCGGAGTAAACCGCCGCCATCGCAGGCCTTATTCGCCGCTGTCCTGTGGCGATTAAGCGGCGATTCACCACACTCTGGCCGGCGGAACTGGTTTCACGCTGGATTCAGCATTGTGGGAATAGGTATCGCGCTGTCGCAACAGGCGCTGGTCGCCTGACGCGGCACACTGCTGCGAGATCGACACCTCTGATGACCGCGAACAGCAAGATCGCGAACGCCGTCTACATCGAATTCGTTCGGTTGCTGTACACCGCGCGCTGGCCGATCGTGGTGGTGGGCTGGGCGATGCTGACCACCGGGCTCGCGGTCGCCTGGCAGACCCGCGATGTGGTGATGGCGGTGATCGGGCTCACCGGCATGGCGGTGACGCTGGGACGACTCGCGTTGTGTTTCGCGTTCGACCACGCGGTCGCAAAGCGTCCGCTCGATGTCGAAACCGCAAAACAATGGGAGCGCCGGCTCGCGGTCGGCGTGATCTCCACCGGCGTCTGCGTCGGTGCCTTCGCGGTGCGCTGCTTCCTGCTGCCAGATCTCGCCGCGCACATGATCGCCGGCGGTCTGGTGTTCGGCTATTGCGCCGGCACCACTACGCGGTTCTCGATCCGGCCGTGGATCGTGCAGGCCTCGCTGGTGGTCTCAGTCACACCGGCAGTCGCGGCAGCGCTGTGGAATTTCGACCTGCTGCACGTGGCTCAGGCGCTGCTGTTCGTGATCTTCGCGTTGGGCGGCCTCGAACTGATCGACTACATCCACGCCACCACCGCCGAGCAACTGACGCTGCGCGCCGAAGCGACGCGACTGGCGCGAGCCGACGCGCTGACCAATCTGCCGAACCGTCGGCATCTGGTCGAACACTTCAACGAACTCGCCAAGCGGCTGGCCCGCCACGGCGAAGGCTTCGCGGTGATCAGCCTCGATCTCGATTTCTTTAAAGAGGCCAACGACCGCTTTGGCCATGCGGCCGGCGACGAGATTCTGCGCACCGTCGCCGGGCGGATGACCGAACTCTTGGACGACGAGGACCTTGCGGCGCGGATCGGCGGCGACGAATTTGTCGTGGTGCAGGCCAACGTCTCGGATACGGCAGCAGCCGATGACCTCGGCCGGCGGATCGTCGCGGCGCTATCGGAGCCCTATGCGATCGCCGGCGAAGCCGTGATGCTCGGCGCCAGCTTCGGCTGCGCGCTGGCGCCGGCCGATGGCGTCACACTGGACGAATTGCTGCGCAAGGCCGACGAGGCGCTGTATGCGGTGAAGCGCAACCGGCCCGGCCGAGTGCGCGAGGCCGCTTCCTGGACCGACCATGCACCGCTGGTGCCGGAGATCGGCATCCTACCGGAGCACGACCAGACCACCTCTGCAACGCGGCCGATCAACGCCGACGCCGGCTGATCAGCGCCCACCATCGGCAAGCCGCCAGACATGGCGGGCGATCATCAGATCTTCATCGGTCGGGATCGCCCAGGCCGACACCTTGCTGTCCGGCGCGCTGATCCGCCCCGCCCCCGACAGGTTCGTATTCAGGTCCGGATCGAGGCTCACACCGAGCCATGCCGCCTGCTCGCAGACGCGGCGCCGGATCTCCGAGGCGTGTTCGCCGATGCCGCCGGTGAACACCAGCGCGTCGAGCCCGCCGAGTGCGGCGGCGAGCGAGCCGAGCTCACGGGAAATGCGATAGACGAACAATTCAATCGCCTCGCAGGCGCGCGGATCGTCGCTCGCCAGCAGCGTGCGCATATCGTCGCTGATGCCCGACACGCCGAGCAATCCCGACTCGCGATACAGCAGATCCTCGATCTCGCGCGGCGTCATGCTCTTCTCTTCGAGCAGATACAGCACCACGCCCGGATCGAGCTCGCCGCAACGGCTACCCATCATCAGGCCGTCAAGCGCGGTGAAACCCATCGTGGTGGCGATGCTGCGGCATCTCAGCATCGCGCACATGCTGGCGCCGGCGCCGAGATGCGCCACCACAACCCGGCCATCGGCGACCGCCTGTCCGGCGACGTCCGGCAGCCGGCCGGCGATATACTCATAAGACAGCCCGTGAAAGCCGTAGCGGCGGACGCCCTGTTCGGTCAGCTCGCGGGGCAGTGCGAAGGCCGTGGCGACCTCCGGCAAGCGATGATGAAACGCGGTGTCGAAACATGCGATCTGGGTCAGCGACGGATGCAGCTTGGCCAGGGCCTCGATCGCCGAGACGTTGTGCGGCTGATGCAGCGGCGCCAGCCTGTCGAACGCGCGAAGCTGGGCAATCACCTCTGGCGTCACATCCACCGGTCCGTCGAACAGCGCGCCGCCATGGACCACACGGTGACCGACCGCGCTCAGACGATGCTCGGGAAACGTCGTTTCGATCCAACCGATCAGCACCGCCATCGCGTCGTCGTGGCTGCTGCCCTCGGGCAGATAGGTGTCGTAGCGGGTCGAGCCGTCGCTGTTCACCACCTTGAAATGCGGCCGGTGACCGAGGCTGCCGATGCCGCCTTCGCAGATCAGGTGATCGGCGGTCGGTTCGGTATGCGCTTCATAAAGCGCAAATTTGATACTCGAAGACCCCGCATTGAGGACCAGCAGCACATCGCTCATGCGGCACCTCCGGAAAGGCGCAGCGGCGCGGCGGTGGTGTGGCGGGCGAGCAGCAGCGCGATCGCACAGGAGCCGAGCCGCGCCAGCGTCTTGTCGGCGCGGCTCGTCAGGATGATCGGCACCCGCGCACCGAGCACGATCCCGGCAACGCGGGCGTGGGCCAGATACTCGAGCTGCTTGGCCAGCATATTGCCGGCCTCGAGGTCCGGCACCACGAAGATGTCGGCGCGCCCTGCCACCGGCGAGACGATGCCCTTGGTCTTGGCAGCCTCTTCCGACACCGCATTGTCGAAGGCCAGCGGCCCATCCAGGATACCGCCTTTGATCTGGCCGCGTTCGGCCATCTTGCACAATGCGGCCGCATCGAGCGTCGAACGGATGCTCTCGGTGACGGTTTCGACCGCTGACAGGATCGCCACCCGCGGCTCGGCGATGCCCAGCGCATGCGCCAGATCGATCGCGTTCTGGATGATGTCGCGCTTGTCGGCGAGCGTCGGATAGATGTTGATCGCGGCGTCGGTGACCAGCAGCGCGCGGGGATAGTCCGGCGCGTCGATCGCATAGACGTGGCTGATGCGACGTGCGGTGCGGAGACCGCGGGCACGATCGACCACCGCGTGCATCAGCTCGTCGGTGTGCAGCGCGCCCTTCATCACCGCCTCGACCTCGCCGGCCCGCGCCATCGCCACCCCGGCTTCGGCAGCAGCCGCACTGTGCTCGACCGCGACGATCTCATAACCGGCAAGATCCACCGCGGCCTGGGCGGCGGCGGCGCGGATCTTGGCTTCCGGTCCGACCAGCACCGGCACGATCAGCCCCTCGCGCGCCGCCTCGACAGCGCCGAGCAGCGAGGCGGAATCCACCGGATGCACCACCGCGGTTCGGATCGGCTGCAGCCCGCGTGTCATTTCGATCAGCCGCTCGTAGCGCTGAGCGGTGCGATTGAGATCGATTTCCGGCAACAGCACCCGCGGCCGCGAAATCTTCTCGACCGGCGCGATCACTTCGGCGAGGCCGGTGATCACCTCTTCGCCGCGCTGATTGGTGGCGCGGCAATCCAGCAGCAGGCGTTTCTTGGCCGCGTTTTTCTCTTTAACCGTGACCGTGACGGTCACCGTGTCGCCGAGCAGCACGGGCCTTGCGAACCGCAGCGATTGATCGAGATAGATCGTGCCCGGTCCGGGCAACTGCGTGCCGAGCAGGGTCGAGATCAGCGCCCCGCCCCACATGCCGTGCGCCACCACCTGATGAAACATGTCGCTCTTGGCGAAAGCCGCGTCGACATGCATCGGATTGACGTCACCGGACATCACCGCGAACACCTCGATGTCGCGATAGGTCAGCGTCCGAACCAGACTGGCGGTGTCACCGACTTCGATCTCATCGAAGGTACGGTTTTGGATCTGCTCCATCATGTTTCTCCAGCCAGCTCCGATCAGCCGATCACATGATAGCCGGCGTCGATGTATTCGATATTGCCGGTGAGCGACCGCGCGCTGTCACCGACCAGAAAAGCGGCAACCGCGCCGACATCCTCGATGCTGACGAGCTGATGCGCCGGCAGCCGGGCGCGGGTGCGCTCCAGCAGTTCGTCGAACCGCGCGATGCCCGACGCGGCCCGTGTCATCAGGGGCCCCGGCGACAGCGCATGAACGCGGATTTTCTTCGGCGCCAGTTCGGCCGCCATGTAGCGCACCGAGCTTTCCAGCGCCGCCTTCACCGGACCCATCAGGTTGTAGTCTTCGACCACCTTCTCCGAGCCGTAGAACGACACCGTGAGCAGGCAGCCGCCGTCCGGCATCAGCGGCTCGGCGAGCTTGGCCATGCGGATGAACGAATGACACGACACGTCCATCGCCATCGCGAAGCCAGCCTGCGAGCAATCGACCACGCGGCCGTGGAGGTCTTCCTTCGGCGCGAACGCGATCGAATGCAGCAGGAAGTCCAGACGGCCCCATTGCTGGGAGATCCGTTCGAACACAGCCTCGAGTTGACCCGGCTCGCGCACGTCGCATGGCACCACGATCGGACAGCCGAGCTGTTCAGCGAGCGGGACCACGTGAGGCGCGGCCTTGTCGTTGAGATACGTGACGGCGAGTTCGGCGCCGGCGTCGCGAAACGCGCGCGCGCAACCGAATGCGATGCTCTGATCGTTGGCGATGCCGACGACCAGACCCTTCTTACCTTGCAAGTTCATTTGCTCTCCGTAACCTCAGCACCGTGTCATCACCATGACAGGTGCATGCGACCAACCGCCGAGCGCGGCTGGCACGTCACCGCTCACTTCAGCAATTGCTGGCGCATCCGTAATAGCTCTTTGCGCCGGGCGGGCGTGGTCTCCGGATAGCTCATTTTGAGGGATTCCATGGTCTCGACGATCACCTGCGAGACGATCAGTCGCGCATTCTCCTTGTCGTCGGCCGGAACGGCGTACCACGGCGAGTCATCACAGGAGGTCTCGCTGAGGCACTTCTCGTAGGCGTCCATATAGTCGTCCCAGTACTGGCGCTCTTCGAGGTCGGCGGCGCTGAACTTCCAGTTCTTCTCCGGCTCGTCAATTCGCGCCAGGAAACGCTTGCATTGCTCCTCCTTCGACAGATGCAGAAAGAATTTGACGATCCTGGTGCCGTTGGCGTGCAGATGTTCCTCCAGATTGCGGATCGATCGGTAGCGTTTGTGCCAGAATGATTTGCCGAAATTATCGCCATTCGGCACCTGCTCGCTCTGCAGGATGTCCGGGTGAACCCGGACGATCAGCACCTCCTCGTAGTAGGACCGATTGAAGATGCCGATCCGGCCACGCTCCGGCAGGTCGCGGGTGGTCCTCCACAGAAAATCGTGCTGCAGCTCGGTCGCGCTCGGGTGCTTGAAGCTGAACACCTGGCAGCCCTGCGGATTGACCCCGGACATCACGTGCCGGATCACCCCATCCTTGCCGGCGGCGTCCATCGCCTGGAAGATCAGCAGCACGGCGTGGCGGTTGCTGGCGTAGAGCAGCTGCTGCAGGTCGCTCAGCCGTTCGACCTGGGCGCGGAGCAATTCGTGATAGTGCTCCTTGGATTCGTAGAACGGATCGACCTTGGTGGGCCATTTGCCGAGGTCGACTTTCTCGCCCTCCTCGACCCGGAATTGCTTGGTCTTGATCTTCATTCCCGTCCTCTCGACGTCCTGAACCCGGGATCCGGCCGGCCGCCGCCCCGGCGGTCTCCCGTTCAGGGGAATTATAACCATCTGCGCGGCGAGGCCGCCACCGGCCCGTCCAAGGCATTGAACTTAGTCAGGCTTCGTTCATGATCGGCGCCCTATGGTTGCAGCCGGTCGGGTATGGGCGCCACCAGTGCACACCCGACATAAAGCGACCTCATTTGTACTTCATCTGCGCCCGGCCTGAGGGCTTATCTGGCGGCCTGAAGCGCTTGTGTAGTCAACGGAAATCACTATGGTGCGGGCCGCCCCGGACGGCCTCGGTTGCCGAACTGAGCCGGCACCCGTCGCTTCCGACGGTCCACAGCGCTGATAAGAGCGGTCGAGATGGAGACTTCTATTCCTAGTAAGGTTCTCGCCGCGCAGGCGCGCCGGAGCAACGCGGCGCGGATCGCGCTGTTTGTTCTGCCGCTGCTCCTGCTAGCCCCGGCGATCTGGAACGGCTATCCGCTGCTCCAATACGACACCGGCGGCTACCTCGCCCGCTGGTACGAGGGTTACCTCGTCATCAACCGGGCGACCTCCTACGGCATCTACCTGCATCTTGGTGAGCAGACCCAGTTCTGGCTCAACCTCGGCTTCCAGGCGATCGTTTCGCTGTGGCTGATCCAACTGACGTTGCGGGCATTCGGTATTACCAAACCGTTCCGGCTTGCAGCGATCGGCGTCGGCCTGATCGCCACCACGGCACTGCCGTGGATCACCAGCATGCTGCTGACCGATATCTTCGCCGGCCTGTCGGTGCTGTCGCTGTTCCTGCTGATCGCGTATCGCGACCAGACCTCGGCGGTCGAAAAGGTTCTGCTGTTCGTCTTCACGGCGTTCGCCGCCTCGACCCACAGCGCCACCATGATCGTGCTCACCGGCGTGTGCGTTGCCAGCTGGCTGCTGCTGCCCTGGCTGCGCGGCCGGGTCACCGCGTCGGGCCTGACCCTGGCCAGCTCGGCCCTCGTGGTCGGCGCGCTGCTGGTGCTCAGCTGCAACTACGCGCTGTCGGGCAAATTCACCTGGACCCCGGGCGGCTCCGGCGTTGCGTTCGGCCGGATGCTGCAGGATGGCATCGTCAAGCGCTACCTTGACGACCACTGCCCCAAGCAACAGCTCAAGCTGTGCCCTTATAAAGACGAACTGCCGCCGACCGGCGACGACTTCCTATGGGGCGGCAACAACATGTTCGACAAGCTCGGCCGCTTCGACGGCATGAGCGACGAGATGGAGTTCATCTCGAAGCAGGCGTTGATCTCCTATCCTTGGCTGCAAGCCAAGGCCGCCGCCAAGGCGACCTGGGATCAGCTGGTGCATGTGGCAACCGGTGAAGGCACCAATGGCTGGCTGCCGCACACCTACGGCATCATCGAGCGCTACCTGCCCGAGCAGAGCAAGGCGATGCGGGCGGCCAAGCAGCAGCATTGGGACATCAACTTCGACGCCGTGAACCTGGTCCATGTGCCGGTGGCGCTGGGATCGATGGTGCTGATGCTGGTGATCCTCGGGTCGGCGCTGTGGCGGCACCGGCTCGACGACGTGACGCTGCTGGCCGGCACGGTGACGCTGGCGCTGCTCGGCAATGCGCTGATCTGCGGCATCATCTCCGGCCCGCATGACCGCTATGGTTCGCGGATTGTCTGGATCGCCACTTTCACGGCGATGATCGCGGCGATCAAATACTTCATCGACGACCACGATACCGCCGACGACGGCACGGATTGATCGTCGCTTTGGACAAACTCCACAAACAAAAGCCGCGCGGACTAGGTCCGCGCGGCTTTGTCGTTTCAGATGGCCCCGGCGTTACGGGCAGGGGTGACGCTGGCCGTCATAGCCGAGATAGGTGCCGGAGGCCGGGTCGTACGAGCGGAAGCGCTGCGAGCAGTACGCGTCGGCGTCGGCCGCACCGGCCTGTGCCTGACTGTTGGCGATCGCGCCGCCGATGATCGCACCGGCCGCGAGACCGCCGATCGCCGGACCCCAGCCATAGCCGCCGTGACGATAGTAGCCACCATGGCCCCAGCCGCGGTGACCGTGCCACCCGCCACCGTGCCAGCCATGATGGCGCCATTGCACCTGCTGAACGGCGGCCGGCGCCTGCTGTGACGCGGCACCGGGCATCATCGGAGCGGCGGCGGCAGGCGCGGACGCCACGGCGAGCGAACCCAGCACTAGCGCGGCTGCGGGCAACATGCGCGATATCATCATTGAACTCTCCCTGTTTCTTGAAATCCGTTCGACATCGTCTGGCGCTCCGAGAGTCGGCTGCGCAGACGGTCTGCTGCGACAACGGCTGGTACCACCGACCGTTCCGATATTTGGCTGCGACGGAGTGCGCGGGCCGCCACCGCACACAATCAAGTTCCCCTCGCCTGCATCGGGCACAACGCTGCGTCCCGGCAATCGAAACACGTCAGGAAGCGTAACCGCCAGCAGGTGGTCGATGCGCAGCCGGTCGCGATCCGCGCAGCCGATGCGGGGATATCGATCAGCGCCGCGCCGCCACAGGCGGCGGAATAGCTGGGACGCCACCGCTGCCTCGCCGCTCGGCGCGGGCCGCGGCAGTGAGCAGAGCCGCACCGGCTGCCAGCGCACCTAAGGCCAGTCCGGCGCGGAGCCAGGCCGGATTGAATGGAAACACCCGCGGCGACGCCTGCCGGTCGAACCTGCCATGCGCGCCGGGGTCACCGCGGCCCGCCCCAAATAGGTTATCGGGCCGGTTCGGCATCTCCGGCTCGGCGCTGGTTTCGTTGTCGATACCAGCACGCGCCAAAATGCGATCGGCGACCGACGGCATCAGCATCTGCGCCACGATCGCTTTGACGGCGGAGGCTCCGACCCAATATTCGCGCGGCGCCCGCTCGGCGGCGCGAACCACCGCCTCGGCGATCGCTTCAGGCTGGTAGATCGGCGGCACCGGTGCCGCCTTGCGATCGAACTTGTTGCGGGCCCAATCGAACTGCGGCGTATTCACCGCAGGCAGATGCACCATGGTGAGGGTGATGGCGCTGTTCTCGTTCATCAGCTCACTGCGCAGCGAGTCGATGAACCCACGGGTTGCGGCCTTGGCGGCGCAATACGGTGCCTGGAAAGGAATCGAGCGATACGCCAGAGCCGAACCGATCGAGATGATCGCACCATGGTTGCGCGGACGCATGTGACGCAGCGCCGCCAGCGTGCCATGCACTTGGCCGAGATAGCTGACCTTGGTGACTTGGTGGAATTCGTCGGGCGTCAGGTCAACGCTCGCGCCGTACACCGTCACCATCGCGTTGTTGACCCAAAGGTCGATCGGACCGAGCTTGGCCTCGACGCGCGCGGCAGCGTCGAGCATCGCCTTGGCATCGGCGACATCAGCCTCGATCACCAGTGCTTCGCCGCCGAGGCGAATGATCTCACGCCGGGTGCTTTCGAGTCCTTCGCGCCCTCGCGCGATCAGGCCGACTTTGCAGCCGCGACCACCGAACGCCACCGCGATCGCCCGGCCGACGCCCGCACTGGCGCCGGTCACCACCACCGTTTCGATGACGTCGCGCCTGGTCATCAGTGTTTCCTTTGCGATCCGGACAAAGACGATTTGTCCCGACAACGCAGGGGCAGCGTTCCAGGTTGCTCTGCAGAAGGTGAAATCTCGGTCAGGCGGCGCACAACGACGGCGCAAACGAACAAGAGACGGCGCTGAGCCGTCCCTTGTCATCGTTCACGAGATGGATGCCGTGCGGCTCAGCCCTTGGCGATCGGCACCGCGACGAAGCGGGCAGCCGAGTCCGCCGTCTTCACCCGCATCAGCACGGTCTTCTTGCCGTCCTTGCTGGCCTCGGTCAGCGCGTTGCGGACGTCTCCCGTGTTGGTCACCGCCTTGCCGCCGACGTCGAGAATGACGTCACCGGTACGCAGGCCCTTGTCGGCGGCAGGTCCGTCCGGATCGATGCCGGTGACGACCACGCCGTTCTTGCCGGCACCGTCGACGTCGCTGGCCGGCGCTACGCGCAGGCCGAGATACGGGCGGGTACCGTCGCGATCACCGCTGTTGTCGGCGACCTTCTGATGATCCCCGGGCATTTCGGCGAGCGTCAGATCGATGGTCTTGGACTGGCCGTTGTGCAACACGTCGAGCTTCACCGAGGAGCCCGGCGTCAGCGTGCTGATGGTGCGGGCGAGCGCGCGGGAGTCCTTCACCTCCTTGCCGTCGACCGCAGTGATCACGTCGCCGGCCTTGATACCAGCCTTCGCGGCCGGGCTGCCGTCCTGCGGACTGTCGACCAGCGCGCCGCGGGCCTGCTTCATGCCGAGGCTGTCGGCGATCTCAGCCGTCACCGGCTGCACCTGCACGCCGAGCCAGCCGCGGGTGACGTAGCCCTTGTCCTTGAGCTGCGACACCACCAGCTTCGCGGTCGCGGCCGGAATATCGAAACCGATGCCGACCGAGCCGCCCGACGGCGAATAGATCGCGGTGTTGACGCCGATCACATTGCCATTGGTGTCGAACGCCGGGCCGCCGGAATTACCCTTGTTGATCGGCGCGTCGATCTGCACGTAGTCGTCATAGGGGCCCGAGCCGATGTCACGGCCGCGCGCCGAAACGATGCCGGCCGTCACCGTGCCGCCGAGACCAAACGGATTACCGACCGCGATCACCCAGTCGCCGACCCGCGCCGGCGCATCGGCGAAGTTGACGTGCGGAAAGTCGGTCTTGCCGTCGACCTTGATCAGCGCCAGGTCGGTCTTGTCGTCGGTGCCGACGACCTTGGCGGTATAGATGGTGCCGTCATCGGTGGTCACCTGCACCGACTTGGCGTGATCGACCACGTGATTGTTGGTGACCGCGTAGCCGTCGGCGGTGATGAAGAAGCCGGAGCCTTCCCCGGTGATCATCTGGTGCCGCTTCGGCATGCCTTCAGGGCCGCGGAACCCGAACTGACGCTCGAATTGCTGGAACGGTGCGAGGCCGCGCGGCATCTGCATCTGGTCGCCGTCACCATCGTCGCGCACCAGCGGCGTGGTCTGGCGATCATCATCGATCTTGACCCGCACCGAAATCACCGCCGGCTTCACCTTGTCGACCAGATCGCCGAACCCGGCCGGTGCCGGCTTGCCGTTCTCGGCCGCATAGGCCGGAGACGTCAGCGACGGCATCTCGCGGGTGAGATAGCCGGCACCGCCGAGCGCCACCACCATGCTCAAGCCGGCAGCGGAGGCCAGCAGCGAGAGACGCCGCGGCCTCAACACTTTGCGGATATGAGCCTCGGTTTGAGCTGATACGTGGTCGAATTGGTCGCCTTGCATGACGTGGTCTCCATCTGGTCGATCATGAGCGTGAAACGATGAGACCGAATATAGGAGAGCGACCTTACGGCGAGCTGTGCCGGATATTAATCTTCGGCAAGATGCTATCACGCGCACGCGAGCACGTATCGGACAGCTCGCGCGGACAGATGTGGAAAGAGGGATGATTACTTACGAATAGGTAAGGCGGATCAAATGCGAGATTGGCTTACGCGCGAGAGTGACGGCGTCTGCGCTGGCATACGCCGTCTCAGGCTCGCTTAGCGGCGCTTCATCGAGACCGAGATCTGCCGCACGTCATTGCCTTGCGGCACGATCGTGACCGACTGCGACGCGCCGCGGGAGGCGACCGACAACGAGGCGTTGAAGCCCGGTCCCGCCACCTGCGCCGAAATGTTACCGCCGCGCACCGTGCCCGACACATTGCCGGTGACGTTGCGCGTCGCCTCGCTCCAGGTCCCGGAGAGGCGGCCGCCGGACTCTTCGACGTTGCTCGAAATGTCGAACTTGTAGCTGTCGCTGGCGCAGGTCAGCTTCTGCTGCATCAGACGGCCGTCGCCGCCGACTGCGTAAGACGCCTGGCAGCGAATCCGCTCGGCCGAGCCGTCCGACATCTGCACCCGTCCATTGCCCGCCCAGTATCCGGCCAAACCGTCGAAAGCCCCCGCAGCCACACCCGCAGTGGGCGCGAGCAGCAGCGCACCAGCAAAGCCGGCGGCGAGGACGGGAGCGGCGAAACGAAAGGTCATGAGGGCCTCCGGAGGACGAACGACAGCAAGCGACGCAGAACCCCGCCGCGCGGGTCTTGCACAACGATCCTGCCGGCGTTCGGTTTCATCGGCCCGCGGCCACAGCTCTAGCCGAGCAGCAGCGCGATCAGCGTGCCGACGACCACGCCGGCGCAGGCGCCAGACAGGACGAAGACCGAGCCCCACAACAGAAAATAGCCGACCACCGCGCCGAGCGTCTTGTCGAGGTGGTCGCCGTACATCCAGAACGAGGCCGCGCAACCAGCGAGGATGATCGCCGCGATCGCGACTCTCAGCCACAGCGCCTGGCGCGACGCGCGCGCCATGATCCAAGCTCCCCACCCAACGGCGGCGGCGAGCAGCACCCAGCCAATGATCAAACGGACGGCCATGACGGTTTCCAGGGTACAGAGGACGACCTACGCCGTGGAGTCGACGAACGGATGACGGATCGCCGCCACGGCGGATTTCCATTACATTATCGGTGCGCGGGCGTCCCTGCCCGGTCGTGAACCTTACGGAATTACCCTGCCGCCGATGTGATGGTGAATGGCTCTCCCTTCTGATTCCGATTCGCGCGAGCCGTCGCCGCCGCTGTTTCAGGGCCGCGGGCTGACCAAGCGGTTCGGCAGCTTTGTCGCCAATCAGGCGATCGATCTCGACATCGCCGGCGGCGAAGTGCACGCGCTGCTCGGCGAGAACGGCGCCGGCAAGTCGACCTTGGTGAAGATGATCACCGGGCTGCTGCAGCCGGACGAGGGCCGGATGATCTGGCGCGGGACGCCGATCGCGTTCGCAGGCCCGGCGGAAGCGCGGGCTTGCGGCATTGCCGCAGTGTCGCAGCACTTCGCGCTGTTCGACAATCTCACCGTGGTCGAGAATGTCGCGCTCGGGCTCGATCGCCGCATCTCGGTCGGCAAGCTGGCGCCGGAGCTGGAGCAGATCTCGCAGCGCTACGGCCTGCCGCTCGATCCCAGACGCGAAGTATGGCGGCTGTCGGTCGGCGAGCGGCAGCGGATCGAGATCGTCCGCGCGCTGCTGCAAGACCCACAGCTTCTGATCCTCGACGAGCCCACCGCGGTGCTGACACCTGCCGAAGCTGACCGTCTGTTCGACGTGCTGGAACGGCTGAAGGCCGATGGCCGCGCGCTGTTGTACATCTCGCACAAGCTCGACGAAGTGAGGCGGCTTGCCGGCGTCGCTACCATCCTGCGCGCCGGCCGCGTCGTCGGCAGCTGCGACCCGCGCCAGGAAAGCGCCGCTTCGATGGCTCGGATGATGGTCGGCAGCGACGTGACGGCGCCGAAGCATTCCAGCCATTCGATCGGTGGCCCGTTGCTGAGCGTCAATGGCCTGACGCTGCGTCCCGACGATCCGCATGGCGTCACGCTCCGCGACCTCTCCCTCGAAATTTGTAGCGGCGAGATCGTCGGCATTGCCGGAGTTGCCGGCAACGGCCAGGATGAGCTGTTCGCGGCGCTGTCCGGCGAGACGAGAATCGGACAATCGGACGCGATCAAGATTGCCGGCGAGGCCGCCGGAAGGCTCTCGATCAACCAGCGGCGCCAGCTCGGCGCCGCTTTCGTGCCGGAACAGCGGCTCGGCCACGCAACGGTGCCGACGATGAGCCTGTCCGACAACGCGCTGCTGACCGGGCATGCGACCGGCGGGCTGGTGAGGTTCGGCTTAGTCGACCGCGGCGCCGCGCTGGCGCTGGTGGATCAGGTCAGCGAGGCCTTCGACGTGCGCAAAGCCAGCCGTGATCCGGAAGCAGCGCGGCTCTCCGGCGGCAATCTGCAGAAGTTCATCGTCGGCCGCGAGATCCTACGGCAACCGCGCCTCTTGGTCGTGGATCAGCCGAGCTGGGGATTGGATGCCGGCGCCGCCAGTGCGATCCGTCAGGCGCTGCTCGATCTCGCGGCGCGCGGCGCGGCCGTTCTGGTGATCAGTCAGGATCTGGACGAGCTGATCGAGATCGCCGATCGCATCGCGGTGATGTTTCACGGCCGGCTGTCGCCGCCGCGTCCCGTCAGCGAGATCGGCCGCGATCAATTGGGACTTCTAATGGGCGGAAGCGGCTGGCCGACGGAGGTGCGCGATGTCGCTGGTGCTTGAGAGGCGCAGCGAACGATCGGTAGCGATTGCGCTTCTATCCCCGCTGCTCGCGATCGCCCTGACGCTGCTGACCCTGACGATCGTGTTCGTGGCGCTCGGCAAAAATCCGGCCGCGGCGTTGGCGGTGTACTTCATTACGCCGCTGACCGACGGCTATTCGCTGCAGGAAATCGCTGTGAAGGCCTCGCCGCTGATCATGATCGCGGTCGGGCTGGCGCTGTGCTACCGCGCCAACGCCTGGAACATCGGCGCAGAAGGACAACTGCTGATCGGCGCCATCGCCGGTAGCGGCTTGGCGGTGATGACGCACGGGACCAATCCCGGCCCGTGGCTGCTGCCGGCGATGCTGCTGGTCGGGGCGCTGGCCGGCGCCGCCTATGCGCTGATCCCTGCGCTCTGCAAAGTGAAGTTCGGCGCGTCGGAAATCCTGATCAGCCTGATGCTGGTTTATGTCGCCGGCCTGCTGCTCGACTATCTGGTGCGCGGGCCGTGGCGCGATCCGGCCGGTTTCAATTTTCCCACCACCCCGAGTTCGACCCTGCGGCGACGCTGCCGCTGCTGATTGCCGGCAGCCGCGTTCATGCCGGCCTGATCCTGACGTTGATCGCGGTCGTGGCCGCCGCCGTTCTGCTCGGCCGCACGCTGAAGGGATTCGAAATCCGCGTGGTCGGCACCGCCCCGCACGCGGCGCGGTTCGCGGGCTTCAACGCCGATCGTCTGGTGCTGACGACGTTTGCGATCTCCGGCGCCCTGGCAGGCCTCGCCGGCATCATCGAAGTCGCCGGACCGATCGGGCATTTGCAGCCGGATATCTCGCCGGGCTACGGCTTCACCGCGATCATCGTGGCGTTTCTCGGCCGCCTCAATCCGCTGGGCATTCTCGCCAGCGGTCTGTTCCTCGCGCTGACCTTCATCGGCGGCGAGCAGGCCCAGATTGCGCTCAAACTGCCGCAGGACATGACCGGCGTGATCCAGGGCATCCTGCTGTTCTACGTGCTCGCCTGCGACTCGCTGATTCTGTACCGGATCCGCTGGCGCAGCCCGCAACGAAAGGCGTTGCATGGGCCTCTTTGAAGCCATCCTGCTGTCGATCGTCACCGCCTCGACGCCGCTGCTGCTGGCGGCGAGCGGCGAGCTGATCACTGAGCGCGCCGGCGTTCTCAACCTCGGCGTCGAAGGCATGATGCTGATCGGCGCGGTGTGCGGTTTCGCCGGTGCTTGGGCGACCGGCTCGACCGCGATCGGCGCGCTGTGCGGGATCGCAGCCGGCGTCGCGCTTTCGGCGCTGTTCGCAGCGGCAGCGATCGGGCTTGCGATCAATCAAGTCGCGGCCGGCCTGGCGCTGACGATCCTCGGCACCGGTCTCGCCGGCCTGATCGGCGCGCCGTTCGTCGGCGAGAACATCACCGCCGCACCGCATCTGTGGCTGCCGTGGCTCACCGACATCCCGCTGATCGGCAAGCTGCTGTTCGGCCAGGACGCGCTCGTCTATCTGTCGATCGGGCTGATCGCCGCGATCGCCTACGTGCTCGCCCGCACGCGGACAGGATTGATCCTGCGCGCGGTCGGCGACGATCCCGCCTCGGCGCATGCGCTGGGCTACAACGTCGCGGCGATCCGGACGCTGGCTGTGCTGTTCGGTGGCGGCTGCGCGGGGCTCGCCGGTGCCTATCTGACACTCGCCTATACGCCGTTCTATGCGCCCGGCATGACGGCGGGGCGCGGCTGGATCGCGCTGGCACTGGTGGTGTTTGCCTCGTGGCGACCGGGCCGGCTGGCGGCCGGCGCCATCCTGTTCGGCGCGGTGTCGATCCTGCAGCTGCACGCCCAGGCGATCGGCCTCGGGGTGCCATCTCAACTTATGTCTGCGCTGCCCTATCTTGCCACGGTGCTGGTGTTGGTGCTGATCTCGCGCGTCCGCCGCGGCGGGTCTGTGGCGCCGGCGGCGCTCGGAACCGCCTTCGTGCCGGAGCGCTAGAAACGAGATCCGAGAGCCGTGCGGCGGGGGCGCGGGACTCGCACAGGACGATCCCCGAGCGATGAAGCGGAGATTCGGATGAACAAGGCGATCATGGCGGCGCTGGTGCTGACGGTGAGCTGCGCCGGGCTGTCGGGGGCGAGCGCGCAGGACAAGCCGGAGAGCAAACCCGACAAGCTGAAGGTCGGCTTCGTCTATGTCGGCCCGGTCGGCGACTTCGGCTGGTCGTATCAACACGATCAGGCGCGCCAGGCGATCGTCAAGGAATTCGGCGACAAGGTCGAAACCACCTACCTGGAGAAGGTCAGCGAAGGCCCTGACGGCGAGCGCTCGATCGAACAGCTCGCCCGCGCCGGCAACAAGCTGATCTTCGTCACCTCGTTCGGCTACATGGACTCGGTGATCAAAGTCGCCAAGAAGTATCCGGATGTGAAGTTCGAGCACGCCACCGGCTACAAGCGCGAGCCGAACGTCTCGACCTATGCGGGCCGGTTCTACGAAGGCCGCACCATCCAGGGCACGATCGCGGCAAAGATCTCGAAGAAGGGCGTGCTCGGCTATATCGGCTCGTTCCCGGTGCCCGAAGTGATCTCCGGCATCAACGCCACCATGCTGGCGGCGCAGAAGATCAATCCGAACATCAAGGTCAAGATCGTCTGGGTGAACTCCTGGTTCAATCCCGGCAAGGAAGCCGACGCCGCCAAGGCGCTGATCGATCAGGGCGCCGACGTGATCATGCAGCACACCGACAGTGCCGCGGCGGTGCAGATCGCCAACGAGCGCGGCATCCACGCGTTCGGCCAGGACTCCGACATGATCAAGTTCGGACCGAAGGCGCAGCTCACCGCCATCATCAACAACTGGACGCCGTACTACGTGTCGCGCGTCAAAGCGGTGATGGACGGCAATTGGGCATCGCAGGATGTCTGGGAAGGCCTGAAGGACAAGATGATCCAGATGGCGCCCTACACCAACATGCCGGACGACGTGAAGAAGCTCGCCGCCGACACCGAGGCCGGCATCGCCGCCGGCACCATCAAGCCGTTCGCCTGCCCGATCCTCGATCAGGAGGGTAAAGAGGTCGAATGCAAAGGCGGCGATCAGCTCGACGACGGCCAGATCCGCGGCATGAACTTCTACGTCAAAGGCATCGACGATAAGATTCCGGGGAAGTGAGTCAGATACTCACCGCGGGAGAGGAGAGCAGGACCTCTCCCGATTGCCGAGGTCATACGCGGGCTTGACCCGCGTATCCATCGGACGATGGATTGCCGGGTCAAGCCGGCAATGACGGCGCAGGAAGATCGAGGCGAACCTCTGTCGCGTCGGTCGCTTTCCTCAATGCAGCCGCGGCGCCTTGAGAAATTTGGCACGGTCCGAGGAATGCAGCACCACGTCGAAGGTGGCGCCACCGCTGAACAGCGTCAGCGGCACCTCGACGCCCGCGGTGCCGAGCGCCCAGACCTTGCGATAGAACTCCGCTTCGCTGGCCACCTTGTCGCCCGCAACGGCGAGGATCACGTCGCCGGTCTTCAGCTCGGCGCGCGCCGCCGGCCCCTTCGGCGCAATCCCGACCACCACAACCTTGTCCTCGATCTCGGTTGAATACAGCCCGAGCCACGGCCGCACCGGTTTGTTCGGCCGGCCGAACTTGCGCAGGTCGCTCAGCACCGGCGGTAACAGATCGATCGGCACGCTCATATTGTAGTGCTCATTCGAGCCGCTGCGCTCGATCTGCAGCGAGCCGACGCCGATCAGCTCGCCGGTCGCCGACAACAGCGCGGTGCCGCCCCAATTCGGGTGCGACGGCTCGGTGAAAATCGCGTCGTCGATCAGATACTCCCAATAGCCGGCGAATTCCTGGCGCGCGGCAATGCGCCCGGCGACCGAACGGGTACGGCCGCCGACGCCGCCGATGATGACGCGCTCGCCCGCCTTGGCGAAAGCAGAGCGGCCAAGCGGCAGCGGCGGCAGGTCGATCGGGCCAAGCGCCTGGACGAGGCCGAAGCCGCTTTCTTGATCGAAGCCAAGCGGATGGCCTTCGACGACGCGGCCATCGCCGAGATGCAGCCATACCGTTTCGGCTTCGGTGATCAGATAGCCGATGGTCAGCACCAAACCGTCATCGATCAGCACGCCGTTGCCGGCCCGCTCGGTGCCGAGCGTCCCGGCTGTATAGGCATCAGCCGGAATGATCGCGTGCAGCCCGACCACCGCGGACAGCGCGCGATCGAGATCGAAGCTGAAATCGGACGAGCGAGGCCGGATCGCGGCCGGGACATTCCATTCGGGGAGCGAAGGCATCCGGCGTCTCCTGTTGCGCAACACCGCGTGCAACCGGAAATATCGGGGCCTTGGGGGCGATTTGCAAGCCGGCGTCACCGTGCCGCGGGAGGCAGCAAGGAGCGCCGGCGGACGGAGGCTCAGCCCTCCTTATGGACGCCCGAGCCCTCGACGATCTTGCGCCAGCTTTCGGTCTCCGCCGCCAGCATCGCGCCGAACTGCTTGGCGTCGCCATGCAACGCAATGGCGCCGAGATCGGCAATACGCTGCTTGATCGCCGGCTCGTCCAGCGCCGCATTGATCTCGCGGTTGAGCAGATCGACGATCGGCTGCGGCGTGCCGTGCGGCGCTCCGACGCCGTAGAACGAGCTGGTGTCGTAACCGGCCAACGTGTCGCCGATCGGCGGCACGTCCGGCAGCACCGCCGAGCGCTCGCGGCTGGTGACGCCGAGCGCGCGGATCTTGCCGGCCTGCGCCAGCGCGAACGACGAGGTGACATTATCGAACATCGCCTGGATCTGCCCGCTCATCAGGTCGGTCAGGCCCGGCGCCGAGCCGCGATACGGCACGTGCACCATCTCGATGCCGGCCATCGACTTGAACAACTCGCCCGACAGATGCAGCGAGGTCCCGATGCCCGACGAGCCGACGCTGATCTTGCCCGGATGCACCTTGGCATAGGCGATGAACTCCGCGACGTTATTTGCCGGAATGTCACTATTGATCACCAGCACCAGCGGAATGCGGGCGATGCCGGCGACTGGCGTAATGCTCTTGGCGAAGTCGAACGGCAACGCGCGGTCGAACGAGGCGTTGATCGCATTCGCGGTGCTGGTCAGCAGCAACGTGTAGCCGTCAGCCGGCGAATTGATTACCGCCTGGGTGCCGATCGTGCTGCCGGCACCTGGCTTGTTCTCGACGACGAAGCTCTGACCGAGCTTCTCGGACAGATACTGACACACCAGGCGCGACAGCACGTCGGTGGCGCCGCCGGCCGCATAAGGCACGATCCACTTCACTGGACGATTCGGATACGCCGCCGCGTCCGCGAGCGCCGGCGAGACCAGCCGCGCACCAGCGGCACAGATCGCCGCGCCTGCCGCCGTCCCAAGCAATGCTCTCCTGCTGATCATCATCGCACCCTCCATGTAATCCTGCTGGACACTGCGATAGCGCAGACGAACCGCCTCGCGCATGCACGGACCGCGATCGTGGTAAAGGCGCATGAACGGCGAGGCGGTGATCTTCGGGATTAGCGATAAGTTGTCGTTAATTCCGCCGCTTCATACTCGCCGGCGGGCTCGATATGCCCAACTGTTCTGCGCCGGAGTCACGGCACGTCTGCGGCAAGGTTAACGAGACCTTACAGACCGAGCGATGCAAGGTTGAATCGATGACCGACTTTGCCCTCGCGCCGCCGGACGCAGTTCGAGCCAGCCCGCCCCGTCTCAAAGCCCTGCAGCTCGGCCTGTTGTGGCTGGTCGGTGCCAGCGGCGCGATCGTGTTCATCGAGCCCAGCCCCTACGAAATCGCCATCGTGCTGGCGCTGGGAGTCCTCGCCGTCACCGGCGGGCTCCGGCTTGCGCCGGCGCTGATCGTTCCGATCGGACTGCTGATCGGCATCGAACTCGGCTACAGCATCGGCGCTGTCGGCTTGATGGACGACCCCATCATTCTGAACTGGATCCTGACCTCGTGGTACATGGCGGTGACCGCGATGTTCTTCGCGATGGTGTGCCTGCAGGACACCCGCGAACGCGCCGAAGCGATCGCCCATGGTTATCTGGTCGGCGGCCTCATCGCGGCACTGGCCGGCATCGTCGGTTACTTCAATCTGCTGCCTGGCGGGCAGGATCTCTTGACCTATGTGGGGCGCGCGCGCGGCACGTTCAAAGATCCGAACGTGCTCGGCGCGTTTTTGATCTTTCCGGCGATCTACAGCCTGCAGCGGGCAATCGAAGGTTCGTTCTGGACGATGGTGCGCAACGGCGTCGCGTTCGGCATCATCTCGCTAGCGGTGTTCCTGGCTTTCTCGCGCGCCGCCTGGGGCATGCTGGCCGGCGCTTCGCTGCTCACCGTGGCGCTGATGTTCATCACCGCGCCGACCCAGCAGCGGCGGCTGCGGATCGTCGTCCTCGCCGCACTGGCGCTGATCGTGCTCGCCGCCACGATTGCGGTGCTGCTGTCGTTTGACCAGATCGACGCGCTGTTCAAGGAGCGCGCCAGCCTGTCGCAGCCTTACGACAGCGGCCGGTTCGGCCGGTTCGGCCGGCATCTGCTCGGGGCCAAGATGGCGCTCGACTATCCGACCGGCATCGGTCCGTTGCAATTCCGGCGGTTCTTCCCCGAGGACACTCACAATTCGTTCCTCAACGCCTTCATGTCCGGCGGCTGGATCAGTGGCACGCTGTATCCGGCTCTGGTGTTCGTGACGGCGGCCTATGGGCTGCGCAACGTGTTTGTACGTACGCCGTGGCAGCGGGTCACGATCGTCGTGGTGACCGCGATGGTGGTAACGCTACTCGAGAGTTTCATCATCGATACCGACCACTGGCGGCACTATTTCATGCTGGTGGGCTTGACTTGGAGCCTGGCGATCGCCAGCACTCGGTTCCGACGCGGCCAATCAAATCCGGCTGTTTCCGCGGGCTGACCGCCCGCCACAGAGCATCGAACGCAGCGCATGACCAAACGCCACATCCTCGTGACCGGCGGCGCCGGCTACATCGGCAGCCACATGACGCTGGCCCTGCTCGGCGCCGGCGAGCGGCCGCTGGTGATCGACAACCTCTCCACTGGCTCGCGTGCGATCGTGCCACCCGAGGTGCCGTTCTTCGAGGGCAATGTCGGCGACGCCGACTTCGTCGGCCGGATCATGGACGAACACCCGATCGAGGCGATCATTCATTTCGCCGCCAGCATAGTGGTGCCGGAATCGGTCACCAAGCCGCTCGCCTATTACGGCAACAACACGGCAAACGCGCGCACGCTGCTCGACTGTGCGGTCAAGCGCGGCGTGCCGCATGTGGTGTTCTCGTCGACCGCTGCGGTCTATGGCGAGCCGGACCGCACACCGGTCGACGAAGACGACCCGACCCGTCCGATCAATCCTTACGGCCGCTCCAAGCTGATGGTCGAATGGATGCTGGCCGACGTCGCGCAGGCCTATCCGTTCAGCTACGCGGCGCTGCGCTATTTCAATGTCGCCGGCGCCGACCCCCAAGGCCGCGCCGGACAATCCACGCCGAACGCGACCCATCTGATCAAGATCGCGGTGCAGGCCGCGCTCGGCAAGCGTCCAGGCCTCGACGTTTACGGCACCGACTATTCGACCCCCGACGGCTCGTGCATCCGCGACTACGTGCATGTGTCGGATCTGGCCCAGGCGCATCTCGATGCGCTGGATTATCTGCGTGCCGGCAAGCCGAGCATCACCTGCAACATCGGCTATACCAACGGCTACTCCGTGCTCGATGTGATCGATGTGGTGAAGCGTGTGTCAGGCGTCGACTTTGAAGTGCGGATCAAGGGGCGGCGCGCCGGCGATCCCGCCGCGCTGATCGCGGCCAATCAACGCGCCCGGACCGCGCTGAACTGGACGCCGCGCTACGACGATCTCGAGCAGATCGTCCGCGATGCGCTCGCCTGGGAGCGCCGTCTCGGCTGAGACAGCACGACCAGCCCGCTGTCTCACCGCGGGACGACGCTCCAGATCGGTACAGCCCCAGACGCTTGCAGGACAGCTACTGCCACCTTTCTACAATCGCGGCGATGCGGCCTTAACCACTTTACCTTGTTGGATGGAGGCGGTTGGCAAAAGGTTGCTTCCATTAGTCGAATGATCGATTGTTCCGCCGCAAAGTCGATCGACCTTGACGGTCGAGAGGAAGTGGAATGTCCAACACGCAAGACAGCGGCGAACAGCCGAATGCGACGGCAGGCGCCGAACGGCGCAAGTCGGATCGCAGGAGAGCTGCGTTTTGGATTCCATTCGAGCAGAATCTGCCGCACGGCGAGCGCCGCGTTTCCGGCGATCGCCGCCGCGAACGGTTCGGGCAGTGGCCGCGTGTTGTGCTCGGCGGACTGCCGATCGTCGTCAGCGACCAGACTGAGACTGCGCGCGCGATGGTCGATGAAGCGCTGCAGCGTCGCGGGCTGTGGCGCTATCCGGCCTACATGACGTCTGCGAACGGCGAAGTGACGTATCGCTGCGCGGTCGACGAAACCGAGCGCAAGCTGGTGACGGAGGCCGACGCCATTCATGCGGACGGCATGCCGCTGGTGTTCGTGTCGCGATTCCGCTGCGGCCAATCGCTGCCTGAACGTGTCGCGACTACCGATCTGTTCCACGAGGTCGCGCGCGAAGCCAGCAAGCGCGGCGCGACCATGTACATGCTCGGCGCCAACGAAGACTCCAACCGCCGCGCGGTCGAACGCGTGCAGCGCAGCTATCCCGGCCTGCGCCTCGTCGGCCATCGCCACGGCTATTTCGCCGACGAGGCCGAGGAAATTGCAGTGTGCCGCGAGATCGGCGCGCTGGCGCCGGACATCCTGTGGGTGTCGATGGGCGTGCCGCGCGAACAGGCGTTCGTGGTGCGCAATCGCCATCGCCTGACTACGATCGGCGTGATCAAGACCTCGGGCGGCCTGTTCGACTTCCTGTCGGGCTCGAAGCCGCGCGCGCCGCAATGGATGCAGAAGATCGGCCTCGAATGGCTGTGGCGCATGGCGCTGGAGCCGCGACGCCTCGGGGTGCGCTATCTGAAGACCAATCCTTACGCGATGTATCTGCTGCTGACGCGGTCGCGCTGACCTTCTCCGCTTAACGCGGATGCATCAGCGCGTCGATTACACCGGCGTCCAACCTGCCGGTACGCGGATCGGCCAGACCAAATCCCTGATCCAGCTCCCAGTAAGTCCAGCCCCAGCAATTCGCTTCTGCCGAATCGACCACGGACTCCAACCAGCGCAACCGGCTGTCGCGCGGCGCCGCCGGTTTGAACACGCCGAACTCGTTGATGATCAACGGCCGCGCGTAGCGCTCCTGCCAAGCGACGGCCGGAATCAGCTGCCGGGCCACATAACTCGGCGAGCCAGCCCGAGCGATCGCCTTGTCCAGCTCCTGCAACGCTTCCATGTCGCCGCGCGCGGTCAGCTCGCTGCGCAGTCGCGCCACACCCGGATCGTCGGCGACAAGCGGAAACGGCAGGTCACGAACCCGGCTCAACGGATCCTTCGGATCCCAATGACCCTGATGGGTGAACACCATCGGATCGTAGAAATGCAGCGCATAGACGACGTTGCGGTCGGCCAGCGGCCTGAACTGCGGCAGCGAATCGGCACGTTGCCAATAGGTCGGCCCAACGATCAGTGTGGTCTGCGGCAACTGCCCCCGCACAAAGACAGCGAGTTGTTCGACTTCACTCTGCCAGCGATCGGGCGCGATATCCGGTTCATTCAGCAGTTCAGCGAACACCCGTTCCACCGGGTGCTTGCGGATCACCTTCGCAAGGCTGCTCCACGCGTCGGTCAGCGCCGCCATCGAGGACTTCGGATCATCGCGGTGGAGGCGGCCGAAGCCATCCCCGGGATGCAGGTCGACCGACACATGAAAGCCCAGGCCGATCAGTTCGGTGAGCGCCGTATCGACGCCGGCGATCTGTCGTTCGATCGTGGCCGGCGGACTGAAGGCCCGCATCACCAGATCGCCGGCGACCGGAAGCCTTACATGGGTGAAGCCCGCGCTACGCACGGCGCGGAGTAGCTCCAGGCTCGGAGCCTGGAGCCGCTCGTTCTCTGTCCAATTCGAGACGTTCACGCCGCGAGCCAGCGCGGCGATGGTCTGAGGCGGAACGCCGGATGTCGGGCCGGTGCAGCGGCCCTGCGCATCGGCCTGCGCGCTCCAGCACAGTGCGAAGAGCGCGACGGCGGTGCAAGCGATCGCGCCTCGGCTGAGCATGCGCCGTACGCCGGTCAGCTCGCCAGCCGCGCGGCGATGGTCGCAGCGGCGGGAGCCGGTTGCGCGCTGGCCTTGTTGACGACCACGCCGGCCGGTGCGTGACCACTCCGCGACAGCAACGCCTGCGCTTCCAGCGCGGCGCCAGCCTCGGTCACGGCGCTGTCGATCACGAGCAGATTGAGATCGGTATGAGCAGCGATCTCGGCCACCTCCGGCTGCGAGGCGAGCGCCGGGGCGTCGATCAAAATCAGGTCGAATTCGCTGCGAACATCGTTCTGCACCGTTACGTCGGGTGCCGCGGCGATCAGACGGACGACGGACGGGATGGTCGTCTTCAGCACGCGGACGAGAGCGCCGCCATCCGGCTCCGCGCGGTTCGACGGTGCGGCGCGCGACTGCCCCGCGACTTCGATGACGACACTCAGCATCCCGCGATCCACCGCGATCGCGTTCAGCGCACGCGCCACCGAACTCTTGCCGGCGCCGGGATCGACCGACGTCACCAGCACCACCTTGCCGTGCTGCGAGGGCTTAACACCGATCGCATCGAGCAGCCCGGCGACGTAGGGATCGAGCCGCCGCTCGCCGCCCAGCATCGCGAGCTTGCCGCCGAGGGTGCGCACGCCCGATAGATCGGGAATCCGCGCAACAATCGGCAGGCTGGCATAGTCGGCAGCGGGCTTCTTGTCTTCCACCGGCGGCGCTGCGGCCTCGGCCGGCACAGGCGCGGTCGCGCCTTCCGGTGGACCAGAATTGTCGGCCCGCTCCTGCTGGTTCGACATCGACGCCCAAATTGCAGTGATGGCAATCGACACCAGGATCGACGCCACCGCGATGGCGGCGATCAGCACCAGCAGCGGCGGGCGGGTCGGCCGGGTCGGCGGCGTCGCAAACGAAGCCACCTTGGTCTGGCTCGCCTGCAGCAGGCGCTGCTGATTGGTGGCGTTGTAGCGCTCCAGGAATTGCTCGTAGATCGCCCGATTGGCGTTGGCCTCGCGCTGCAACTCTTTGAGTTTCACAGAAGCCTGGTCGTCGCCGAGCATCTCGGTCTCGAGCGTCTTCAATTGCTGTTCCAGCGCCTTCTGCTGGTCGCGCATCGCCTCATAGTCGGACTTGGCGCTGGCGATGTTGCGTTTGCGCTCGGCCTCGATCTGGCGATTAAGCTCGGCAAGCTGATTATAGGCGATCACCAGCTCCGGATGGCGATCCCCGAGCACAGCGCGCTTCTGAGCGATCTGATCGTTGAGCTGGGTGCGCTGGGTGCGCAGCACGCTGACGAGGTCGGACTTCGATCCGGTCGAGCCATCGACCTCGGATTTCAGGTCGCGCTGCGCCTGCTCGTAGCGGTTTTTGGCTTCCTCGGTGCGCAGTCGCGCTGCGGACACCTGCTGGGTCAGCTCGGTGACGCGGAGTTGACGCGTCGTGCTTTCGCGGCCGGCATCGACAATGCGGTACTGCGTCTTGAACGCCGCGACAGCGTCTTCCGACGCTCGCAGCTTTTCGTTCAGCGTCTTCAGGCGACTGTTGAGCCAGCCGGCGGCCTCGTCGGCGGCGACAGCGCGCACCTGGGTCTGACTGGCGACGAATGCTTCGGCGACCGCGTTGGCGTAATACGCCGCGCGCTGCGGATCCTTCGCCACGAAGGTCATTTCGATCACGTACGTCAGGCCGCGCCGCGCGATTTCCAGATGCTTGCGGAACCGCTCAAGCACGCGGGCCGGATCGGTCTCGCTGCCGGCGATCTCATGATCTTCGGCAACTTTCAGCTTCTCGACCAAGGGCCGCAGGAAACCATCCGACTTCGCAATTTCGATCAGGCTCTGCAGCGCAGCGGCGTCCTGACCAATCCCGGGCAGCACCTCCTGATCGGTCGTGACGCGCTGCTCACGTGGATCAACCATCACCAGTGCGGTGGCCGCATAGCGGACCGGCAGCAGCCACAGCACGATCATGCCAAGCACGAACAGCGTACCGGCAAGCAGCATGATCCGCTTGAGATTGTCACGCAGGAACTTGCTGATAACGGCGGGCGTCAGCTTGGCTTTGATCAGGTCGCCTCGATCGGTCGGAAGCTGATCAGGACTCTCCCAGATGTCCGCAGTCGGACGCGGGGCGGGGACCGCCTTGTCCCGGCCTGGTTGGCTACCCGACATACGCACACTCCACACGAACCGCCTGCGTCACCACCGGGACAAAGTAAATATCTACGGTTAATCCGTGGTTACTCCAGGCCAGCCGAACGGAACGTTACCAAATGATTAAGGAACCGTACGGACGAAGCGTGAGTGCGACTAACTCGCTTGGTGCTTTCCGCATCAATTAACCGCGCCACAATGAAATCGACCAGGCGCGGCCGCGAGAGTGTACAATTACGCGGTCAGGACGTGCACTTTTCGTTAACCGTCACACCTGCAGCAAGCTGAACAAGACGGAAAGCGCACGGGGAGACGAGGCACGTGAACGAACAGATCACTCGAGCCGAGCATGCGTTCGTCACCGGCGGACGCACTGCAAGCTCGCGTGTACCGAAGGCTTCCGCCGGAGCGTCGGCGAAATCAATCCGTCGTCGCGTTCTTCTGATCCAGACCCAGGCCGAGAACGCCGGTGCGCAGGAAATCTCTCGTCTTGTCGGCGCCGGCCTCGCGGCGCGCGGCTACGACGTTGCGAACCTGTTCTTCTTCCGGCAATCGCGCGGGTTCGACGAGCCGGCCAACACTGCCTATTGCGCCCCGCGGCGTCCCAGCAACCCGCTGTCATTCCTGCGCTTCCTGGTGTCGCTCGGCCAGCAGATCCGCGCCGCCCGCCCCGACGCCATCCTGACGTTTCAGCACTATGGCAATGCTATCGGCGGTGCGATCGCCCGGCTGGTGAGCCCGGCGCCGGTGATTGCCAATCAAGTATCGGCACGGCTGACGATGCCGGGCTGGCTGCAGAAGCTCGACCTGATGATGGGGCGGCTCGGCATCTTCCACACCATTACGGTGAATTCTGAAGACATGCTGCGCGACTATTCGCGCTATCCGGATTCGTACCGCAGGCGCCTCACCCATGTTCCGCACGGCTTCGATCGCAAGCACTCAACGTTGGCGAAAGCCGACGCGCGACGCCGCTTCGCCTTGCCGGTCGACGGCGTCGTTCTCGGCACCGCGGCGCGGCTGCATCCGCTGAAGCAGCTCGACGCCAGCATCCGGGTTTTGCCGGCACATCCGGCTTGGCGGTTGGCGCTGGCGGGGCACGGGCCGGACGAAGCGCGGTTGCGCGCGCTCGCCGAACAGCTCGGCGTCGCCGATCGGGTGTTCTTCGTCGGTGAAATCACACCCGAACAGGTCGCCGATTTCCTCGCCTGTCTCGACGTGTTCGTATTCCCGTCGCTGGCCGAGACCTTTGGGCTCGCCGCCGTCGAGGCGGCTCATGCCGGAGTGCCCGTGGTTGCCAACGATCTGCCGGTTCTACGCGAGGTACTGTCGTATCAGAGCGAACCGGCGGCGGTGCTGGTCGATGCTGCAGATCCGACCGCGCTCGGCGCCGCGATCAGTGCCGTGCTGGACGACCCTGCGCTCAGGGTGCGACTCCAGCGCAGTGGCGAAGGTCTGATGAATAGATACTCTGTCGACGCCATGGTCGATGAATACGTCCGCATTCTCGAACAGGCGATATAGTTATTCTTGACGGATTGTCTGATGATTGTTGAGCTTCGTTTCGACCAGCAACGACCTCGAGCGTGGATGCGCCACCTGCTCGATCTGCTGGCGGGTAGTGGCCGAACGTTGCAGGTGAGCTGGATCTCGACGTCCGGGGAACGGCCGGCCGGGCTCGACACACTGCTCGACCTCGAACGGATGCTGCTGCGGCGTGGCCAGCGCTGCGGCGGCGATCGCGAGCCGGCGCTGCTCGAAACCTCTCGCGCCTCCTATGGCTCACCCGAAGTGGTGATCGACTTCACCACGGCGCCCCGCGAAGCTGATTGCCCTGCCCGGCTGTATCTGCGCCCGCTGTTTGATGGCCACGCCGGCGAAGACGCCGCGCTCGCCGCCATCCTCGCAGGCGACCTGCCGGTGATCGATATCCGCGACGAGGTTACCGGCGCGGTGGTGTGGTCAGGAAAGCCGTCGGGTGAGAACGCCAGCGGCCTCGGCGGCGCGCTCGGCGCCACCATGGCACGTACCGGAACGCTGCTGAGGGGCGTCCTCGAAAGCGGTCTGCGAGCACAAGGCGTCCGCCACGACGGCCCTCATCTCGGCCACGCGCACTCCGCCGCAGGTTTTGTCGCCCGCAACCTCGCGATGTCGATCGCCAAAGCAATCTACCGGCTGTGCTGCTATGCGCCGCATTGGCGGATCGGCTGGCGCTACACCGACGATGCCGGGATCTGGAGTTCCGGCGATCTGTCGGGACCAAACTGGCACGCGCTGCCGAGCCCGGCGAACCGGTTCTATGCCGATCCGTTCGCAGTGACCTGGAAGGGTCGCACCTTCGTGTTTTTCGAAGATCTCGACCATCGCGTCGGCAAGGGTACGATTTCGGCGGTCGAGTTCGGCGACACCGGTCCGATCGGCGAAGCGGTGCCGGTGCTCGAAGAGCCGTGGCATTTGTCCTACCCGTTCCTCATCGTGCAGGACGACGAGCTCTGGATGATCCCGGAGAGCAGCCTGCAGAAGACCGTGTCGATCTATCGCTGCGTCGAGTTTCCGGGGCGCTGGGAGCGCCACGCGACGCTGCTATCCGGCGTTGAACTTGCCGACGCCACCATCCTGCAGCACGACGGGCTGCATTATCTATTCGGCGCCACTCGCGACGATGACAACGATGGGGGCTATTCGGACACGTTGTCGATCTACGTCGCAGACGATCTGTTCGCGCCGTGGCGACCGCACGCGCTGCGTCCAGCCCTGGTTGATCGCGCCAGCGCGCGTCCCGCAGGGCATTTCTTCCGACGCAATGGACGGCTGTGGCGACCGGTGCAGGACTGTACGCACGGCTATGGCGGGGCGCTGGCCCTTGCGGAGATTAATGCGCTCTCGCCAGAGACTTTCGAGCAGACCGTGCATCACGTCATCGAACCTGGGCCGCGCTGGCCCGGACGCAAGCTGCACACGCTCAACCGCTGTGGGCGGCTCGAATTGATCGATGGCAGCGTGATTCAGCCCAAGCTGCAGCCGCTACGCCGAATGGCCCGCGCCAACGACCCCGTCGCGGTCCCGGCGCGCTGACGCTCTGCCTTGCGCCTCAATCGCTACGGAGCAGACGGCCGGCAATTGATCCGGCGGCAAGACCAATCGTTCCGCCGGCGAGTTTGACACTGGCGTCGAACAGCCGCCCATGCCGTGACGCCTCCAGCACCTGCAGCAGTTCAAATAGCACCGCAGCGCCGAGCACGATCATCGCAGCAAACAGGATGTAGCGCGGGTAAGCCGCTCCAAACAGTGCTCCCACCACCGCGAACGCCACGAAGCGCTCAATCGAGGGCGAAAATCCGGTGGTTGGCCTGAGACCTATCGGGCTGAGGGTCGCAAACGCGATCCCCGCAAGGCACAGCCAGGCCGCAATCCGCAGCAGCGTTCCGAAGTTGAGGCTGACGACACGACTATTCATAGATCCGATATCCGCGCTGATGAGACGATGGTTAATGCCAAAGCGCCCCCGCTTCGGTCGGGTCTGCGAGCATCTTTACCGTTATCGACAATTATCGCCCGGCATTCGCTCGCCGATCGTTCAAATAGGATAGATTGCTACGGTGCGCCAGGACGGTGGCGGCGGGATTATCGACGTGGTGAACCCGGTCCCCGGAGGACCGTTCCGGTCGTCGACGGCTCCCTCAGAATCTGCAGACCCGTCGCGAGGTCGATGACTTTGAAATTCGGTACCGCGTTCGAAAGACTGATCGATCTGCGCAACAACCCTGCGATTCGCGCCATGACTGGCGCGTTCGGGCTGCGCGTTCTGATCACGATCGTCAATCTCGGACTGGTGACGCTCGCCGCACGCACGCTGAGCGGCCATGACTTCGGCACCTATTCGATGCTGTTCAGCGCCGCGGGCCTGCTCAGCGTCGTCGCGACCTTCGGCCAGCAGATTTTCATCATGCGGTCGTGGAGCGAATACACCAATGCGGGCGACGAGCCGAAACTGAAAGGCGCGATGACCTTCACGGCGCTGGCCAGCCTCGCCGGCAGCATTCTGATCGGCCTGCCGTTCTTCTTCTGGGTCTCGCTCGAGCAAGATACGGTGCTGGCCGCATCGACGACGCTGTACCTGGTGTGCTTCGCGCTGATGCTGATTTCAGCACACGTCACCCGCGGCGCCGTCGGCGTCGGTGTCAGCGACGGCCTCACCTACCTGCTGGTAGCCACCTGTCCGATGGTCTACCTCGCCGAGTGCGTCATCTCCGGCACACCGATCGAGATCCACACCATCTTTCTGACCATGGCGGCAGCCTCGTGCTTCACCGTGATGGTGCAGATGACGTTGTTGCGGCGACGGGTCCACGCTCAGTTTCCGCATTTCGGCCGCTCACGCGTGGCCTTCGAGCTGCGCACCTGGAGCACACGCTCGGCCAAGCTGTGGGTGTCGAGTTGCCTGGAGGCGGCCAATCAATACGCCGACGTCGTGATCATCGGCTACCTGATGAGTCCAACCGTCGCCGGCGCATATTTCGTCACCACCCGGATCGCCAACGCCTTCGCGATGGCCACTGGAGCGGTCTACATCTTCTCGACCCGGCACTTCCCGCATCTGTATTACAGCCGGCAGCACCGCGAACTCGACGGCCTGCTCGATTCCGTAGCGCTCGTCACGCTCGCGATCGTCATCGGCGGCCTGATGGTGGTGCTCGGCGGCGGCCACTGGATCCTGTATCTCTTCAACGCTGAATACGTCTCGTATTACAGCGCGCTGGCGATCCTGACGGCAGGCACCGCCGCGGTCGCCGCCGCCGGACCCTGCGGTTCGATCCTGATGCTGACGGGCCACGAGGGCCGCTATCTGACGATCATCGGCGGCACCGTGCTGATGCGCGCAGTCGGCTTCTTCATCCTGATCCCGCTGTTCGGGATCTCTGGCGCTGTCGCGGCAACCGCAATCTCGTTCATCGCGCTGGCGCTGCTGATGCGCAGCGCGTCGATCAAACTGGCCGGCATCGACGGTTCGGTACTGCGGCTCCTGACGGGATGGCGCCGACGCCGGCTCACGCAGCCGGCGGAATAATCCGCCTTCCGGGCGTCCGCGCGACCAACGCCACGCTTCATCGTATGCTCGGATGAATTGGTTTGCGGCTTAATGCTCGACCGCGAGCAGCGAGAGCCAATTGCTGAATAGGGCCGCCGCAGAAGCTTCGAGCGAAGCCGCCAGTCCAGGCCGGAGCGCCAACGGCGGCAGTTCAGCGATCATCTCCGGCTTGCAATCCGCGCGGGCACGATCGCAAAACGCGGCGAGCCGAAGTGCCGTCTCGGCGCAGAAGTAGTTTTCCGGTGCCGTCGGACAATCGTTGCGTTCACCGGCAAGATAGCGGCCGATGTCGCGGAGGAATTCGCGCTGCAGCGTCGCGGCGTCGTACTCCGGATGACCTTGAAAGAACACCATGCGGCTGCGGCCGTCGCGCTTGAACACGTCGACGTTCGCTCCTGCTGCCCGCGTCAGCACCTCATAGCCGGCGGCGGACAGGTCGTCCGCGTCGAGATCGTTGAGCCGCGAATGCGAAACCCGCATCGTCGCCGGCAGGTCATTCAGCATCGGATCCTGCTGCAGCTTCTCGACGGCATAGACCCCCGAGCACTTGCGCGGCAGTCTTCGGCGCTCGATGCCGTCGACGTGCAGGACGACGGCATGGGCGGCGAGACAGGACCAGATCGTCGAGCGGGTGTTGGCTTCGGCCCAATCCACCAGTCGACGAAACTCGTCCCAATACGGCTCGTCGCGGAGTGCCGCCGTGCGCGGCTCGGCGCCGGTGACGATCAGACCGTCGAGCCGAACGCGGCCGAGATCAGCGATATCGGAATAGAGACTGTCGATGCGGTGGCGGGCGGTTGGCGACCGCGGCACCGATCGCAGCGCGAAGCAATGCAGCCGAACCCGCCGGGTGCCGGCGCCATCGCGCAGCAGTCGGGCGAACTGACGCTCGGTTGCCCGCAACGCCGCGTCGCCCATGTTGTTGACCAGACCGATCTCGATCGGCTTGCGATGATCTAATCGTCCTCGCCTGCGTCGTTCATCGCCGACGCCAGCCGGGGCCAGCGCTGGGCTGGCAATCGGATCGGCATTGTCGAACAGGAGCGTCATACGCCCTGGCCGCCTATTCGGCTGCGAGACGCGGCTGCGAACCGCAGGCCTGCGCCAGCGCCTGATCGAGATCTTCGATGATGTCGGCGATGTGTTCGATACCGATCGACAACCGGATCGTCTCCGGCAGCACTCCTGCTTGGCGCTGCTGCTCGACCGACATCTGGCGATGGGTGGTCGAGGCCGGATGGCAGGCGAGCGATTTGGCATCGCCGATGTTCACCAGCCGGGTGATCAGCTTGAGCGAATCGTAGAACGCCTTGCCGGCCTCCATTCCGCCCTTGATGCCGAAGGTGAACAGCGACGATGCGCGGCCGTCGAGATACTTCTGCACCAGCGGATAATACGGGCTGTCCGGGAAGCCGGTATAGTTGACCCAGGCAACGCGCGGATCGTCGCGCAGGAATTCGGCAACCTTGCGGGCGTTCTCGACATGACGCTCCATCCGCAGCGCCACGGTCTCGATCCCCTGCAGCAGCAGGAAGGCGTTGAACGGCGACAGCACCGAGCCCATCGTGCGCTGATAGATCGATCGTGCACGCTCGACATACGCAGTCGGCCCGAACCGTTCCGCATAGATCATGCCGTGATAGGAGTGGTCCGGCTGACTGAAGGCCGGAAACCGCGCAGGATTCTTGGCCCAGTCGAACCTTCCGCTGTCGACGATAGCACCGCCGAGCGTGGTGCCGTGGCCACCGAGGAACTTGGTGAGCGAGTGCACCACGACGTCCGCGCCGAATTCGATCGGCTTCAACAGAATCGGCGTCGCCACGGTGTTGTCCACGATCAGCGGCACGCCGGCGCGATGCGCGACTTCGGCGATGGCTTCGATGTCGCAGACATTGCCGGCGGGATTGCCGATGGTTTCGCAAAACACCGCACGGGTGTCTTCATCGATCAGCCTGGCGATGTCGTCTGGCTTGTCGCTGGTCGCGAAACGGCCGGTGATGCCCTGCCGCGGCAGGATGTGGGACAGCAGCGTATGCGTGGTGCCGTAGAGCTGCGGCACCGAAACGATGTTGCCGCCGTGATCGGCGAGATTGACGAAGGCGAAATGCAGCGCGGCTTGACCGCTCGCCACTGCCAGCGCGCCGACGCCGCCTTCCAGCTCAGCCACACGCTTTTCCAGCACGCTGGTGGTCGGATTGGCGATCCGCGAGTAGCGATAGCCTTCGGTCTCGAGATTGAACAAGGCGGCGCCGTGGTCGGCGCTGTCAAACGCATAGGATGCGGTTTGATAGATCGGCACCGCAACGGCGTGAGTGGTGGGTTCGGGCTCGTAGCCGGCGTGGATAGCGAGCGTCTCGTTGCGCATGAGCTCCTCCCTTCGCCGCGGCTGCACTTCACACACACAGAGGTCCGCGTCTGGCCTTTGCTAGAACGCGCCGCATTAGCGGACAACACATTTCAAAAACGACGACAAACTATCCCTAATTTCGCTTGCTGATTTGAAGACAATTTGAATCGATTCCGATTTGTTTACCTTAAGCGCGCTTCGTCGAACCGTTCGCAACAAATCGCCAACCGCCCTCGCCTACAATTGCACTCAAACTCGAACGAACTTTCAGAACCGGTGTCGATGACCGCGCACGCAGCTGCAGCTACCCACCCCCCCGATACGGCGTCTGCACGCCCGTCGGTCGCCAAGAGCTGGCTTAACGCGATCGAAATCACGGCGCGGATCGAACGCGAGCCACAGCGCCTGATGTGCGATGCGATCGCCGAATGGGCAACAAGCACGCCAAACGCGCCGGCGCTGCTCTCGGAGAACGAGCGATTCAGCTACGCGGAACTAACGCGCCAGATTGATCGCTACGCGCGCTGGGCGCTGGCGCAGGGAATCGGCAAAGGCGTCATCGTCGCCCTCCTGATGCCGAATCGTCCCGACTATCTGGCGATCTGGCTCGGCATCACCAAGGTCGGCGGCGTGGTAGCGTTGCTTAACACCCAGCTGACCGGCTCCTCGCTCGCCCATTGCATCGATGTTGCTGCGCCAAGCCATATCATCGTGGCGAGGGAATTGAACGACGCCTACGGCAGCGCAACACCGCATCTGGCATCGGCGCCTCGGCTATGGCTGCATGGCGACGAGGTTGACGAGTCAGGGCTGTCCGTCGCATTGGCGACTGTGAAGGACGATCCGCTGACAGCAAATGAACGTCCCGCTGTCACCATCGATGATGTGGCACTGCTGATCTACACTTCGGGCACGACGGGCCTGCCGAAGGCAGCGCGGGTCAGTCATCGCCGGGTGATGAGCTGGGCCGGCTGGTTCGCTGGACTCACCGGCGCGACGCCCGATGATCGCATCTACGATTGTCTGCCGATCTATCACAGCGTCGGCGGCGTGGTCGCAACCGGCAGCCTGCTGATGGCGGGCGGGTCGGTCGTGATCGCCGAGAAATTCTCCGCGCGGCGATTCTGGGACGATATCGTCCGCTACGACTGCACGCTGTTTCAATATATCGGCGAGCTGTGCCGCTATCTTGTCCAGGCGCCGCATGCGCCCAACGAGACACGCCATCGCTTGCGGCTCGCTTGCGGCAACGGGCTGCGCGGCGACGTGTGGGACGCGTTTCAGGCGCGGTTCGCGATCTCCCGCATTCTGGAATTCTACGCCTCCACCGAGGGCAACTTCTCGCTCTACAATGTCGAGGGTGAGCCGGGCGCGATCGGGCGGATACCATCATTCCTGGCGCATCGCTTTCCGGCCGCGCTGGTGAAATTCGATTTCGAAACCGGACTGCCGATGCGAGACGGCCAAGGCCATTGCATTCGCTGCGCCCGCGACGAGCCTGGTGAGGCGATCGGCCGGATCGGCGAGGCCGAGCGCGGCGGCGGCCGCTTTGAAGGTTACACCACCGATGGCGATAGCGAGCGCAAAATCCTGCGCGACGTGTTTGCGCCGGGTGACGCCTGGTTCCGCACCGGCGACCTGATGCTGCAGGACGCCAAGGGCTTCTTCCGCTTCGTCGACCGGATCGGCGACACCTTCCGCTGGAAGGGCGAGAATGTCGCGGCGAGCGAAGTCGCCGACATACTCGCCGCCTGCCCCGGCGTGATCGACGCCACCGTCTATGGCGTTAGCGTTCCGAACCATGACGGCCGCGCCGGCATGGCGGCCCTTGTGACAGACCACGGCTTTGATCTCGCGACGCTGCATCGGCACCTCGTCGAACGGCTGCCGGCCTATGCACGGCCGCTCTTCCTGCGGCTGCGGACGGCCCTCGATCTCACCGGCACGTTCAAGCAGGCAAAGCAGCCGCTGATCGCCGACGGGTTCGATCCGTCCCTCGTCAGCGATCCGCTCTATGTCGCCGATATAGCCGCAGGCCGCTACGTCGCGCTCGACGCTGACATCTTCAGCCGCATTACCCACGGCGCATTCCGATTGTGATGGACCCGACGATGCCTGCTGCCGCACCAATCAACTATTCGCAGACCTGGACCTTCTTCGAGGGCGAGTGGCACGATGGCAACGTGCCGATCATGGGGCCGCGCACGCATGCTGCTTGGCTCGGCTCGATGGTGTTCGATGGCGCCCGCGCGTTCGAGGGCGTCACGCCGGATCTCGACCGGCATCTGGCACGGATCAACTGGTCCGCGACCAACTTCCAACTGAATGCCCTGGTTGATCAGGAGACATGGCTCGGTCTGGTCCAGGACGGCTTGAAGCGGTTCGCCGGAAATGCCGAGCTCTACATCCGGCCGATGTATTGGGCGCAGAACGGTGTCGGGGGCGGCGTGCTGTTCGATCCCGACACCACCAATTGGTGCCTGTGCATCTACGAAGCCCCGATGCCGAAACCGACCGGCTTGTCGATTACACTGTCGCCGTTCCGCCGGCCGACCGCGGAATCTGCGCCGGTTGAGGCCAAAGCCGGCTGCCTGTACCCAAACAACTCACGCGCGATGATGGAAGCCAAGAGCCGCGGCTTCGACAATTGCCTGCTGCGCGACATGCTCGGCCACATCGCCGAGCTCGGCAATTCCAACATCTTCATGGCGAAGGACGGGGTTGTCTACACGCCGGCCGCAAATGGCACCTTCCTGAGCGGCATCACCCGGCAGCGCGTGATCGAGCTGCTGCGCGGCGACGGCGTGACCGTGATCGAGCGTTCGCTGACCTATCGGGATTTCGAAACCGCCGACGAGATCTTCGCCAGCGGCAATTTCGCCAAGGTGCAACCAATCATCCGGATCGACCACCGCTCGCTGCAGCCGGGTCCGTTCTACGCCAAGGCCCGCAAGCTGTATTGGGAGTTCGCTCACGGCTGAGCGGCGCGGCCGATACCCGTCCGCGATCAGGGACCGAACAGCACCAGCTCGGTCTCGCTGAGATCGGCAAGCCGCGGCGGGTTCGGGCCCTTGTAGTACTTGCGGCCACGGGACTCGACATAGAAGCCAGTCAGTTCATCCATCGGACCGAGCGCGTCGAGAATCACGAGCGGCCGGCCGCGCCAGAGCAGCGCTCGGCCAAGCACGCCTGCGCATTGCACGAATTCGGCGACGTCGCGGCAATACACCAGCTGCATCGCGGGGAATGGGAAGCGGCCGTGCTTCACCCGCTTCGGCAAAAACAGGAACGGCATCGTGCGGCCATCAGGCAGATGCACCGCGAGAGCCAGGCATCCATAAGACGCATGGCTGCGGAGGAGCTCACACTCCGTCTCACTCAACCCGGCGACCACGCCGGTTGCTTCGGTCACCACCTCGACACGCGCGCCCTTTTCGGCGCGCGACAGCCAGGGCAACGCGAAGAACATGCCGTTGCAGTAGCGTTTGAACCCCAGCGCCTCAACGATCGGCCAGGTGTTCACCGCCGGCGAAATATTGACGTAGGTGACCTGCTTGTTCTTCTGCGCCATCGACGTCAGCAGCGTCGCATAATTGCGAAAATCGGGCTCGACGTACCAGCTCGAGACGTTGCAGCGGAGAATCTGTTCCGCTCCGGGACGACGCGCCGCGTACAGCAGCAGCAATGCGCCGACGGGACGGCCACCACTCTCCAGCAGATAACCGTATCGTGCGCAGCCATCCGGCAATTCACGCGCGCCGAGGCGATGCAGTCCGCGCCACCAATAGTCGCGGCGGCGGCCCGGAAAGCCGCGCGTCAGCAGATCGGAGACAGCGTCGATGTCGGCGTCGCCGATCTCACGGCAACGTACCTTGCGGGCTTCCAAAGCCATTTACCAATCGGCCCGAATTGCAAGTGAAGCGCATGGATTTGTTTCGATTTTGCGCCATATGCTCCTTGTCTCACGGATCGATCAGAAAGGCGAAGTGTCGATGTCTGTACGGTTAACGATCGTCTCGGCGATGCAACAGATCGCTGACGAACAAGGCTTCAAGGTTCCTGCGCTGACGGATGACCTCGTGCTACACGAATCCGGCTTCGACTCGCTCGGCTTTGCCGTGCTTGTCGCGCGCCTCGAAGACGAACTCGGCATCGATCCGTTCAGCACGGCAGACGACGCCATCTTCCCGGAGACGCTCGGCGACTTCATTGGAGCCTATGAGAATGTCCCCGCGTGAGATCGTCGCGCTCCGCCACTATCTCACCACTGATCTGACCAGCCGCACGCTCTCGGACGCGACTCATGAGATCGCGTTCGCCGACATCGCGCGGGGAACCTGTCTTGCCGGCAAGCTGCCAGAGCTCGCCGGCCGTTCGGTGCTGCTGTCGCTCTCGACACAGCTTGTCACCGGACTAGCAATGATCGAACTCGACGGCGTGGCGCGGCGAATGCTGCTGTGCCCGCCGGACGTCGACATGGCCTACGCCGCCGATCTGATCGCGGATGCGGAGATCGACGCCATCGTCACGGATGCGCCAGAGCGGTGGCAAGGCCTCGGCGTCGGCACCATCGTCACCGCAGGTTTGCCGCTGCAGCCCGCGGCCCCCATCGCAGCCACGCATGCCACGTCGTGGTTGATGCTGACCTCCGGCACCACCGGCCGGCCGAAGATCGTCGCACACACGCTGGCAGCGCTGACCGGCGCGATCGTCGGCGACAACGTCGCGAAAGATGCGCCGACCTGGGCGACGTTCTACGACATCCGCCGCTACGGCGGCCTGCAGATTTTCCTCCGCGCCGTGCTCGGCGGCGGCTCGATGGTACTGTCCGCGCCCGGTGAAGCAATCGGCGATCATCTGGCGCGGCTCGCCGCGCGCGGCGTGACCCACATCTCCGGCACGCCGTCGCATTGGCGCAAGGCGCTGATGAATCCGGCGATCGGCGGTTTTCGCCCCGGCTATGTCCGATTGTCCGGCGAGATCGCCGACCAAGCCGTGCTCGACGGGCTCCGCAACGCCTTCCCCGATGCCTCCATTGGCCACGCCTACGCCTCGACTGAGGCCGGCGTCGGCTTCGCGGTCAATGACGGCCATGAGGGCTTTCCGGCGTCGCTAATCGGCAATACGCCCGGCATCACCATGAAGGTGGTTGATGGCTCGCTGCGGATCAAGTCGACCCGCACCGCACACACCTATGTCGGCCGCAGCGCTCCGCCGCTGACCGACGCCGACGGCTTCGTCGACACCGGCGACATCGTCGAGCTGCGCGGCGATCGCTATTACTTCGTCGGCCGCCGCGACGGCGTGATCAACGTCGGAGGCCTCAAGGTTCATCCCGAGGAAGTCGAAGCCGTGATCAACCAGCATCCCTCGGTGCGGATGTCGCGGGTGCGAGCGCGGCGCAGCCCAATCACCGGCGCGCTGGTCGTCGCGGAGGCGGTGCTCGCCAGTGTGGCGGACGCCGGGCGCACCGGCGCGATCCGCGAGGCGATCCTCGCCAATTGCCGCGCCGCTCTGCCGCCGCACAAAGTCCCGGCGTCGATCCGTTTTGTGCAGCAACTCGATGTCACCGCCTCCGGAAAGCTGGCCCGCCATGCATAAGGTGGCGGTGACCGGCGGCAGCCGGGGGATTGGGCTTGCGATCGCACGGCGCCTCGCCGCGGCTGGCTACGGCGTGATCGCTGTGGCGCGGCGCGAGAGCGACGAGCTGAAGGCTGCGATCGACGAGGCTGCGAAAGGACCTGGCTCGATCGCGTTCAAGGCTTACGACCTCGGAGACATCGACGGCCTCGCCGGCTTCGCCAAGTCGCTGCGCCAGGAATTCGGCAAGATCTACGGGCTCGTCAACAACGCCGGCATCGGCACCGAGGGCGTGCTCGCCACCATGCACAACAGCCAGATCGAGACGCTGCTGCGCATCAACGTGACCTCGCCGATCGTACTGACCAAATACATAGTCCGCCACATGATGGCCGATGGCGCCGGCCGCGTGATCAACATGTCGTCGATCATCGGCTCCACCGGCTACAATGGCCTGTCGGTGTATGGTGCCACCAAGGCGGCGACGATCGGCTTCACCCGCTCGCTGGCGCGCGAAGTCGGCCGGCTCGGCATCACCGTCAACGCAATCGCGCCCGGCTTCATCGACACCGAACTGACCGCGGGACTTGCCGGCGAAGGTCGCGACAAGATAGCGAACCGGAGCGCCCTGCGCCGCCTCGCCGAAGCCGATGACGTTGCCCGAATGGTCGAGTACCTACTCGGCGACGGCGGCCGCAATATCACCGGCTCGGTGCAAACCATTGACGCCGGGAATACGGCGTAGGTCGCAAAGTTACCAACTCTCGTCATTCCGGGTCACGCGATATGCATGCCCGGAATGACAATGCAAGGCCGTCAGTCGAGCGACAGCACGTCGCGCACGCTGGCCGGCCAAGCACTTGTATCGATGCCGTGGGTCGCGAACAGCGCTACCGCGAGGCGATCCATGCCGAAGGCGACGCAGCCGGTGTGGGCCGGGTTGCCAGCCGCGTCCTCGATGCCCCAGGTGACGCCGAAATGCTCGCGGTGATAGTTGAAGCTCATGCAGGCGGTCGGCTGCTCTTCCGACCGGAGCGGCACCAGCAGTTCGAATTTCAGCGCCTGCTGTTGCTGACTGATCGCCTTCATCTGACCGACGCGGCCGAAGAACGGATCGGATGCAGTCTCGACGCGGAAGGCCAGACCAAGATCGCGGGCGATCGCCTGCGCCTTCACCATCCAGCGCTCGCGGAAGTCCGCGACATCCTGCGGCGCTCCGATGCAGACATATTCCCGCATCCGGAACGATTGCAGCCGGTCAAGATGCTTCGACGGCTCGCGGCGGAAGCAATCGGCGGCGACATCGAAACGCGCGCCGCCCGCCGGAAGCGGACCGCGGCTCGCCGCGATCGGATACACCGGATAGCAGGCCGCGGGTGACAGCACGAGATCGGCGGGAGACAGCGACGTCGTCCAATCGCCACCGGAATCGAACCGGCTGACCGCCGAGTTGATCTCCTGCTCCGTGCCATGCAGACCGCAGACGCAACCGAGCAGATTGGGGAAGCTCTTCAGATAGCCCGACTTCTCGAGCTGACCGCGGCTCATCACCGGCGGAAACCGCATCACTTCGGTGCCGTCCTCGCGATGCCGCGAGATCAGCGCCGCCAGCTTCTCGACCACGCCCTCATACAGCGCGGTGCGCGCATAGACGCCGTCGGCGCCGAGCTTGTGGAACAGGTGCTCGGCCAGGTGATCAAGCGGATCGACCGGCTGCAGCTCGGCTTCGGCCGGCGTGGTGCGGATCGCCATATTCATGAAGCGGCCTCCTCGTTGACGATTGACGGTCGATTTAGTCGCGCAGGCTCGCCGGCACCGGGCTCATCAGATTGGCGGTGCCGATATTGGCGAGGATCCGGTCGTTGTTGATCATCAGCGGCGCGGACAGCACGTCGCGCAAATGACGGCCGAGGGTAAAGTCGCCATCATTGCGATAGCCCGACAGGCCGCAGGCGCGCATCGCGCTCATCACCGTCTCGACAGCAAGCTCAGAAGCTTCGACCTTGAGCAGGTTGATCGAGGACTGGAACTCCAGCGAGCTCAGCGCGCGTTCGTCGAATTCATGCGCGGCGTAGGCGTCGAGATGCGTGGCGATCATCGCCCGCAGCTTCGTCAGCGAGCGCTTGGCGCTAGTGAAGTGCGCCGCGCCCGGGGGCATCTGCCCGCCGGCGCCGCGCGCCGCCTTGCGAACGAACGCCTGTGCCCGCTCCACTGCGGCAGCAGCGATGCCCGCCCAAGCCGATGACCAGCTCAGATGCGCCACCGGCGTCATCGTCTGCGCATGAATGCGATCGTAGGCTTCGGTGAACACCTGATCGGCGCGGCCAGTCGCACGCAGTTCGAAGCCGGTGCTTCGGGTTCCGCGCATACCGAGCGTCTCCCAACCAAGCGTCGGCGTCAGCGTGTAGTCGTCCTTGGTGAACACCACCAGCACCTGATCCGAGGCAGCAGCATCGCCCGCGCGGCGCGCGATGGTCATCACGCCATCAGCTTCGGCGCCGTAGGAGATCACGGTGGCGTCGCGCACCAGCGCAATGCCGGTTTCGGTGCGCTCGATCGCCGCCGCGCTGGAGCGGATGTTGCCCCCATTGTTGCCTTCGGTGGTCGACGACGCCAGCAGCATCTGCTCGGCAGCGATCCGCCGCATCAGCTGCTCGTGCCAGGCGTTGCCGCGGCCGTGGCGCACCAGGCACGCCACCTTGGTTTGGTGCATCGCGACGATCATCGCGGTGGAGGCGCAGGCGCGCCCGAGCGCGTAGCACATCTCGGCGATGTCATGGACCGAGGCGCTCTCGCCGCCGAACTCGATCGGAATCTGCGCGCCGAGCAGACCGTACTCGCGCGCCGCATCAAGCGCAGCCTTGGGGAACCGGGCTTCGCGATCGACCGCCTCCGCATGAGCGGCGGCGATCGCCGCGACGTGAACCACGCGCTGCATCAACGGCATCGGCTCGGTGCCGAACTTGTCGTTGGCCGGCTGGGCCGTGAAGTCGCGAACCGCGTTATCGGTGATGATCGCCATGGTCGTGAACTCCCTGATGCGGACGTGCGCTGCTTGTGTCATTCGCGATCGGGATCAGATCGGCTGCGCCGAACGGTCGATCGCTGCTGGTAGCAAGCTATGGATCGGTCAGGAACACGTCGAGGCGAATTCAAAGTGAATCAATTTGGATTCGAATTGAGGGTTAATCGGACTTTGCGTCGATCGCGAAAATTTTCGGAATCCTCGTTAGCGTTAAAATTCGAATGAATATGTCGGCACTCGGCACAGCATTGTCTCCGACAGGCAGTTGCGATTACATCGCCGCAACGATAGCGAGCTGCGCGTACGGACCAAACCGTCCGAGAGGCGCGCTGAAGACTTCAGAATACATCAAGGAGATCGCGTCATGCAGGCAGGCTCGGCGACTGCGGTGGAGAGCAAGATCCTCGCTCTGGTGGAGTCGATCCTGACGCAGAACGGGCTCTCCGGCGACATCAAGCGCGACACGACGTTTGCCGATGCGGGACTGACCTCGATGGAGATGGTCAACCTGATGCTCGCAGTGGAAGCCGAATTCGACATGACACTGCCGCAGTCCGACATCACGCCGGAGAATTTTACTTCGGCCGCGACCGTCGCGCAGCTCGTGCTACGACGCCAGCACGTTCAGGCCGCTTAGTTACGTGAGCTTCTTTCCGGAAACGACCAGCATCACAACCAAACACCGATCAGCAGGAGACGCTCGATGCCCAACGACCTGATCCTCACCTCCCGCACCGACGTCGAGCTGAAGCCGGCGCCGATCGAGCCGTCGTGGATCATCGAAGGCAATCCGGTCGCAACGAACTGCACGCTGTCGCGCAGCGCCGATGGCATGGCGTCGACGATCATCTGGGAGTGCACCGAAGGCAAGTTCAACTGGCACTACGACATCGACGAGACCATCTGCATTCTCGAAGGCTCGGTGGTGATCGAAAGCGCCGGCATGCCGGCGAAGCGCTACGGCCCGGGTGACGTGATCTTCTTCAAGGACGGCGCCAGCGCGCGCTGGCATGTCGAAGGCCACATCCGCAAGATTGCGTTCTGCCGCCGCACCCAGCCTCGGCTCGTCGGGCTGGGCGTGCGGGTATACGCCAAGCTGCGTTCGATGCTGCTGCCGTCCGCCAATCGGCCCGCACAGTCGCTGCTCGGCGCCAACTGAGCCGATCACCATCGCTGCGGCGCAAGGCCGCACAAATCAAACGGCGGATCGCACGGCGATCCGCCGTTTTTCGTTCGACAGCCCTACTGAAGTCGGATTGATTTGACGCAAAGAAGCAGTTTGCGGGTTCTGGCATGTCCTAAGGCGAAAGTCGCATTTGGGGCAAAGCAGACGCGATGGACTTTTCTCACGGCAGGTCGGGACGACCTTCGATTCTCGCGATCGTGTACACCGATGGCTCGGCCGCTTGCCGGCTGATGTCGGATCTTGGCCGTCGGCTGCGCGACGCTGGCGTCGTTGTCGCGGGTCTGGTGCCGTATCAGGCGGTCGTTGACGACGGCGGCCCGCGCTGTGACATGGAAGTCGAGGAACTGTCCTCCCACTTCATCCTTCAGCTCGCTGAGGAACGCGACAAGCAGCCCCATGGCTGCCGCGTCGATCCGGAAGCCGTGCAGGAAGCAGCCGCACTGATCGCGGCCTCGTTCCGCAACGAGCCCGAACTGCTGATCGTCAACAAATTCGGCAAGCTCGAAGCCGATGGCGGCGGCCTCAGCGACGTCATCAGCGACGCCGTGGATCAGGGAATTCCGGTCATCGTCGGCGTTCCCGAGCGGCATCTGGCGCCGTGGCGCTGCTTCACCAGTGGCCTCGCCGAAGAAGCGACGCTGGACTCGCCCCGTATTCAGCAATGGCTGGCCCGCCGCGGCTTCGGCCTGCGACGCGGCACCGTCGGCCCGCAGCACGTGCTCAACTCGGCGGCGTGAGGCAATAAGAGACGGCGGTCCCTGGCGGCCTCACGACTGAGCTGCTCGGTCGCCTGGCCCTTCCCGCTCTCCATCTGTCGCGCTTCATCGACCAATCGACGCGGTTTCCTCGTCGCACGCAATGCGCTCCATCCTGAGGAGCGAGGGCAGCGCGCGTCGCGAAGGATCCGGAGACTGACATTTGCGGCGCATGGTTTGAGACGACGCTACGCGTCTCCTTACTACGGGGTTGTGCTCGCCGCGAGCATACACAGCCACAACAGCAGGACGGATCCATAAACACCAATGCCCGGGACAAGCCCGGGCATTCATGTCTTGCGCTATGAAGCAATCAGGGCCGAAGCGAGCAGCCACAGAGGCGCAGGCGGCGGCTCCTGCCTGCGCGAGCCGTCGCCCCTGGCGCGGTGCTCTCAGCCGAACTTGAACAGCACGCCGTAGCCGCCGCGCGGATAGCTCCACTCGATGTCGCCGCCGCCTTCGGCCAGCACGCGGCAGGTGCCGCATTCGACGCAGCCGTCCGGCGTCACTTCGACCTGCCCGTTGCTGTTGAGTTCGTAGCAATGCGCCGGGCAGATCTTCAGCAGCGCCAGCAGTTGCGGCGACGGCTTGGCGTGAGGCTTGACCTTGATGTGGGCGTTGCCGACGTCGACCAGATAGCGGTTCTGATACAGCTTGTCTTCGACGCGAACCGGGGCTTCCGTTGTCATCGTCCGTTCTCCGCTTTCTCGAATCCCGCTGAGTTATCGCCACGCCCGCGCGAAGCGGAACGCGTCGCCGAACAATCCGCCCCACGACCGCGCCGAAACGAACGACTTGATCGTGGTCTTTTCCTTCTCGATCTTCGGCGTGCCGTCGACCCGCACGAAGTTCTGCAGCGCCTTGTTGACGAGCTGCGGATAGGTCAGGAAGAAGTTTTGCGAGCGGATATGCAGCAGATCCGGCATATCCTTGTACTTCTTCAGATCTTTCATGACGAAGGAGTCATCCAGCATCTTCTTGTAGAGCGCGAGATTCTCCTTGGTCATCGGATCCTTGCGCGACTTCACCTGGAAGATCGCTTCCGCGGCGATCCGGCCCGAGGTCATCGCCAGGTTCGAACCTTCACGATGCATCGCGTTGTTGAGCTGCGCAGCATCGCCGACCACGACCCAGCCGTCGCCATAAAGCTGCGGGATCGCCTTATAGCCGCCCTCCGGAATTAAGTGGCCGGCGTATTCCTTCACTTCCGAGCCTTCGATCAGTGTCGCTACCGACGGATGCTTCTTGAAGCGTTCGAGCAGGCCGTACGGGGTCTCGCCGGTCTTCTGGAAGTCCGACACCAGACAGCCGATGCCGATCGAGATCGACTCCTTGTTGGTGTAGATGAAGCCCATGCCGGTCATGCCCGCCGAGATCGTGCCGGCAGCCTCGATCACCACGCCCTCGTCGCCCTTTAGGTTGAAGCGGGCTTCGATGGTCTCGCGCGGCAGGAAGTGCATTTCCTTCACGGCGAGCGCGACGTTCTCTGGCGACGGACGCTCGCGCAGCTCGGCCTTGGTGCCGAGCAGGCCGTTGACGCCTTCGGCCAGCACCACGACGTCGGCATGCACCTGACCGCCTTCACGATCGGTGATCACGCCGATCACCTTGCCGTAGGCGTCCTGCACCAATTCCTTGACGGTGGTTTCGCACAGCACGATCGCGCCGGCTTCCTGCGCCTTGCTCGACAGCCACTTGTCGAACTGGGCGCGGATAATGGTGTAGCGGTTCGGCTTCTCTTCGTTGAAGTCTTCCGAACGGTGATGCAGGCCGGTGTGAGACTTGGCGTCCATCATCCAGAACCGCTGCTCGACGAGATGGCGCTCCAGCGGCGCATCCTCACGGAAGTCGGGCACCAGCTTCTCGAGCATGTCGGCATAGAGAATCGCACCTTGCACGTTCTTCGAGCCCGGATATTCGCCGCGCTCGATCTGCAGCACCTTCAGGCCGCGCTTGGCCAGGGTCAGCGCCGCGGCGTTGCCGGCCATGCCGGCTCCGACGACGATGGCGTCGAAACGTTCTTCGATCATGGCAGCCTCCTGTTAGCTCGCGATCCGGTCGCGGGTGTGCGCAGACAGCCGTTTGCGGAAGGCTTCGGTCAGCGCCGGCAGAAGCCGGATCGCATCGGTGACGAGAGCGAGATGGGCGAAGTCGAAGATCGGCGCGTTCTTGTCGGTGTTGATCGCGACGATCAGATCTGAGCCGTCGACGCCGACGCGGTGCTGAATCGCGCCGGAGATGCCGGCGGCGATATACAGCTTCGGCCGAATGGTCTTGCCGGTCTGACCGATCTGGCGGTCGGCCGAGACCCAGCCCTTCTGCACCAGCGGCCGCGAACAGCCGTATTCGGCGCCGAGCACGCCGGCGAGCTGGCGCACCAGCTGGAAATTCTCCGGCGAAGCGAGCCCGAGACCGCCGGCCACGACGATGTCGGCGTAAGCGAGGTTCGAGGTCGCCTTGTCGCGATCCGGCACGAAGGCCAGGATCTTGGTGACGATATCGGCTTCGACCAGACCGAGCGGAAATTCGATGACGCGTCCGACCGGCTTCTCGACCCGTTCGGGCATCGACATCACGCGCGGCCGTACGGTCGCCATCTGCGGCCGGAAGTTCAGCGTGTAGATTGTGCACAGCAGCGAGCCGCCGAAGGTCGGACGGGTCGCGGCGAGCGAATTGTCGCTATCGACCTCGAGCTCGGTGCAGTCAGCGGTCAGGCCGGTGAGCAGCGTGGTCGCCACCGCGCCGGCGAGGTCGCGGCCGAGCGTCGTGGCGCCGAGCAGCAGGATCTCCGGCTTGTGGGTGTTGACCAGATCTGTCAGCGCCTTGGTGTAGGACTCGTTGCGGTAGTCGGTCAGCACGTCGTCGGCGACGACGTAAGCGAGGTCGGCGCCGTAGCAGAACGACTCGGCGACCGCCGCCTTCGTGGCGTCACCGGTCGGGCCGATCACAACCGCGGCGAGCTCGACGCCGAGCTTATCGGCGAGCCGGCGGCCGGAGCCCATCAGCTCCCAGGAGACGGGGTGAACGTGACCACGCTCCTGCTCGATAAACACCCAGACGTGCTTATAGGCTTTGAAATGCTCGGGCAGCTCCTTCTTGGCGGCGGCGCGTCCGGCGGGCTGCGGGGCAGGCTTGGCGGGCTGGCTCATCGAAGCGGCTCTCTGTTCGGGTTGTCAGAATCCGCGCGCCAGCTCGAACATTTCGTTCTCGAGCTTGGGCCGGAGCTTGAAGATTTCGTCGATCAGCGCTTCCGCCGGTGGCTGGCCGGCGGCCTCAACGACCTTGGCCTTCTCGGCCCGCGGGGTCGGCGCGAACACGCGCTTCACCACCGTCGGCGAGCCGCGCAGGCCGCACTTCTGGATGTCTTCGACGCCGGCGTCCTGCGCACTCCACTTCACCACTTCGGCGCGGGCGGCGTTCAGCGCGTTGACCATCGAGCCGCGGCGCACCTGATTGGTGCCTTCCAGCATGGTGATCAGGCATGGCAGATTGCTGCGCAGCACCTGCACGCCGCCTTCGGAGCGACGTTCGACTTCAATGGTGCGGGCTTCGAGATCGAGCGAAGAAACCTTCGAAACGTAGGTAAGCTGCAGGAAGTCGAGCCGCTTGCAGATGCCGGGGCCAACCTGGGCGGTGTCACCGTCGATGGTCTGCTTGCCGGTGAACACCACATCGACGGCACCGAAGGTCGAGCCGATCTTGCGGATCGCCGCGGCGAGCGCGTAGCTGGTCGCCAGCGTGTCGGAGCCGGCGAAGAAGCGGTCCGTCAGCAGCACGGCGCGGTTGGCGCCGATGGTGAGTGCCTTGCGCAAGGAGTCCTCGGCGGTCGGCGGGCCCATCGTCAGCACCGTGACTTCGCCGCCGAACTTGTCGCGCAGCCGCAGCGCCTCCTCGAGCGCGAACAGATCGTAGGGATTGATGATCGTCGGCACGCCCTGGCGCATGATCGTGTTGGTGACCGGATGCACGCGGATCTGGGCCGAGTCCGGAACCTGCTTGATACAGACGACGATATGCATGGAGTGGCTCCGCGCTTGCTGACAGAAGCTTGACGACGGAGACTTATGAGCAAGCCTCGTACCAACTTTTCCGCCGAGGAAAATATCGCGCCAAACCAATCATTTGCGGCGAGCGATTGGGATTGTTACCGGCGCTTCCGAGGGTTGCAATCCGACAACTCCGACACTTGTCGGGAAGGCGACAGCCGCGTGACCGACCAGACATTTCACGCCGCTGTGAGATCACCCGTCAAACACGACATGGATGTGAGAAAATGCGTCTGGCAGGCACAGCAAAACGGCCCGCCGCGAACGCGACGGGCCGTCGACAGCAGAACCAAGAAGCGGCGGTTACTTCAACGCGTCGAGCGGGACGAAGGCCGGGCGCTTCGGCGTCTTCGGTGCCACCGCGTCCTTCAGCACCTTGAACACCCGCTGATCGAGCGGCGAGGACGTGACGAAATCGGCATAAGCCCGCTCCAGCACCGCCTTGCAGCGGGCAGCGGCTTCGTCGCCCGGCAGGTGCTCGAGATCTTCACCGGCGAGATACTGACCCATGCGCCGGAGGATGTGCAGCCGCGCGACGTTGAGCAGCCTGGGATCGTAATCGACGCCGAGCAGTTCGAAGAACTCCTCGGCGGAGCCGGCGCGCTGCAGCCGGGCCACGATATCGGCGGGTTCGGTGACGGCGGATGTGCTCATCTCGGTCTCCTTGGTGGTTGTCGGCGCTCAGGCGCAATTGGTGAGCGTCCGCTCGCGAACTTCGCGCCAGATCGCGATCAATGTCTCGTTGCCGACCGGGCCCTTGTGGGTGACCGCATAACGGCGAACTTTGGCCAGGATGCCCTGCGCCTCGTCCGCGGTGGCCGGCAGATCGAGCTTGGCGAGCGATGAGGTGATCGCCGACAGCCCGGAATGCTTACCGATGACGATGCGATTGGAGCGGCCGAACAGATTCGGATCGAGCGACTGATAAGTGCGCTGGTCCTTGAGCAGTCCGTCGACATGTATCCCCGATTCATGGGTGAAGACGTGCTCGCCGACGATCGCCTTGTTGAGCGGAATCGTACGGGCCGCCGCGGTCGCGACCAGATCGGCGACGTTGCCGAGCTCCGACAGCACGATGCCGGTGTCGCGGCCATAGAGCTGCTTGAGCGCCACCGCGACCTCTTCGAGCGGTGCGTTGCCGGCACGCTCACCAAGACCGATCACCGTCACCGAAGCATGGGTGGCGCCGGCACGCAGCGCGGCCAGCGTGTTAGCGGTGGCGAGGCCGAGGTCGTCGTGGCCGTGAAATTCAAGCTCGAGGTCGGTCGAGGCGCGGAGCGCCGCGAGCAGCGCGTGGCTGGAGAACGGGTCGAGCACGCTCAGTGTGTCGGCAATCCGAAACCGGCGCGCGCCGGATGCCTTCGCGGTGGCAATCACCTCGGCAAGGAATTCGGGATCGGCACGCGACGAATCCTCGCCGCCGACGGCGACGTCGAGGCCGCGATCGCGGGCATAGCCGACCACGCGCTTGACGGTTTCGAGCGCATTCGAGCGCAGGCCGCCGAGCTTCGCAGCGATCTGCACGTCCGACACCGGCACCGAAACATTGACCATCGAAACGCCGGCCTTCAGCGCGGCATCGACGTCCTCGGTGCGCATCCGGCACCAGGCAATCGTCGTCAGCGGCAGTCCGGCCTCGACGATGGCGCGGATCGCCGCGATCTCGTCGGCGCCCATCGCAGGCGTCCCAGCCTCGATTTCCGGCACGCCGGCGCGCGCCAATGCGCGGGCGATCGCGACCTTTTCGGCGGTGGAGAACGCAACACCCGGCGCCTGCTCACCATCGCGCAACGTGGTGTCGTTGAGCACGATCGGCGCGGACTGAAAACCGCAGGACTGATCCGGCCGGACGATCTCAGACTTGATCTCAGACATGGGTTGTTCCTTGCGCACTTCCAGACGAACGCCCGACCGCTTGCGGAGCATCATCGGCTCCGAACGGCGAGATTGCCCGCAGCTTGGCAACCACGGCCGGAACGACTTCCAGCGCGCGGTCGATGTCGGCATCGGTGTTGTCGCGCGACAGCGAGAACCGCACGCCGCCCCGGACCGCGTCTTCGGCGACTTTCATGGCCAGCAGCACATGCGACGGCTCGAACGAACCGGTCGCGCACGCCGAGCCCATCGACGCGGCAATACCAGCCCGGTCGAGCAGCGTAATGATCGCCTCGCTGTCGATGAACGAGAATGCGAGGTTCGAGGTGTTGGGGAGGCGCTCGGCGCGAGCACCGACGGCGACGCAGTGATCAACCCGCGCCAGGATCTCGCGTTCGAGCCGGTCACGCAGACCGCGCACGCGAATGTCCTCGTCGGCCATCGCGCCAGCAGCAAGCTCAGCCGCGATACCAAGGCCGACGATGCCCGGCACATTCTCGGTCCCGGCGCGGCGGCCGCGCTCCTGCTGACCGCCCTTGATCTGCGGCTTGAAGCGGATGCCGTTCCGGACATACAGCGCGCCGACGCCCTTCGGGCCATGCAGCTTGTGTCCGGACAACGACAGCATGTCGATCATGGTCGACTGCAGATCGATCGGGCACTTGCCGACCGCCTGCACCGCGTCGGTGTGAAATAGCGCACCGACTTCCTTGGCAAGCTCAGCCAGATCCGCCACCGGCTGGATCACGCCGGTCTCGTTATTGGCCCACATGATCGACGCGATCGCGACACGGTCAGACATCGCTTCGCGATAGGCCAGAATGTCGAGCCGGCCCTGACGATCGACCGGGATCAAATGAACGCGGATGCCCTTGTTCTTCTCCAGCCAGGCACACAGCGACAGCACCGCCGGATGTTCGACCGCCGAGATGATCACCTCACGCCGGCGCGGCGCAGCTTCCAGCGCGGACAGGATCGCGGCGTTGTTACTCTCGGTGCCGCCCGAGGTGAAGATCAGCTCGTGCGGCTGCGCGGCGCCGACCAGCGCCTGGACGCGTTCGCGCGCCCGCTTGACCGCACGCGCGGCGTGGCCGCCGAGTCCATACTTCGATGACGGGTTGCCGTAGTACAGCGAGAAATACGGCAGCATCGCTTCGACGACGCGCGGATCGGTCCGCGTCGTTGCATTGGCGTCGAGATAGACGATGTCTGCCGGCTCGTTCATGACACCGGCACCACGCGTAGCGGCCGGCCGAATTTCTCGGCCAGCTTGGCCTGGACACCCGAGAGCGTCACCGACGAAAGCTGGCAGCCGACGCAATTGCCGGACAGCCGGACATAGACGATGTTGCCGTCGAGGCTGACGAACTCGCAGTCACCACCATCGCGCTGCAGATGCGGCCGCAATTCTTCGACCGCCTCGGCGATCAGCGCCTCCTGCGGCGGCGCATCGACCAGTCCGGCCGACGGAGGCGCCGGACGTGACAGCGTGGCCTTGGCGATCGGACGCAGATGCGCGGGCGTCGCCTTGGCGGCAAAGATATTGGCGGCCGGCGGCGGCGCACCATGCGGCTTCAACTCAGTGGCGCGCGGCGTCGCGGAGCCGATCCGGTAGGCATCTTCGGCCGCAATCAGGCCGTCCTCGACCATCTCGGCATTGACGCGCGCGAGCAGGGATTCGATCTGCTTGAAGCAGGTGCTGCAGCTGCCGGCAGCCTTGGTGTAGGCGGTGACGTCGTCGAGGCTGGTCAGCCGATTGAAGCGAATGGTGCGCTCGATCATCATCTGGCCGACGCCGAGGCACTTGCAGGCCGGCGGCGCATCGGCCTCGGCCACCGCGGCCTTGCCGCGATACGAACCGATCGCCTGCTGCAGGGCCTCAAAAGTCATCACCGCGCAGTACATCCGCTCGCGCGGCAGATCGCCCAGGTAGTCGGCGATCGCCGCGGCGCTGATGCCGCTGGCTTCATCGATGGTCTTGCCGGTGATCATGTCGGTGAGGGCCGCCGAGGCGGCGATCGCCGAGCTGCAGCCGAACGCCTGAAAGCGGGCCTGCGCGATCCGCCCGTCGTCGGGCTCGACCTTCAGCATCAATTTGACGGCGTCGCCCCAGCCGATGCTGCCGAACCGCCCGACTGCATCAGCCTGCGGCAGCGGACCGGCATTCGGAGAAGTGGAGAAGTGATGATCGAACTTGCCGAGGCTGAGCATGGCCCGCTCCCGTGGCTGGCGCTGCGCTTAACCGAACGACTTACCGCAACCGCACTTAGTGCCGGCGTTGGGGTTGTCGAACGTGAAGCCGGAGCCTTCCAGGCTCTCGACGAAGTCGATGGTCATGCCGGACAGCAGCGGCTGCGAGTCCGGATCGATGAACACCTTGACGCCGCCGGCTTCGACCACCGCGTCATCGACACGCGGCTCGGCATCGAGACCGATCAGATATTTGTAGCCGGCGCAGCCGCCCGCCTCGACCATAACGCGCAGCCCGGCTTCAAGCTTGCCGGCGCGCGACATCGCAGCCTTCACAGCGGTCCCGGCTTGTTCGGTGAGAATGATCATGGTCGGCCTCCATTTGTTGGGTCCGACATCAACAAGTGCAACCGCTGTGCCAGCGCGGGCACAGACGGCAAACCACTGATTTCGTGCAAAATTATCAGCACCCGACAATGTCGGAGGTCCGACATGGTCGCGAAGCCGACGGTTTCCGACAATCGCTCGCAGCTTAGAGGCGAGCTACCCCGCTACGCGGCGCTAACCTCTCCCCGCACGCGGGGAGAGGTCGGCCCGGCAAAGCCGGGCCGGGTGAGGGGGCGCCTCCAGAGGTCTGAGCATGCGAGCTGTATTCGCCGGACTACCAACGTCACTATTAGCACTCGGCCGTGTGGTGAGGCCCCCTCATCCCGCCCTTCTCCCCGCGCGCGGGGAGAAGGAGCCCGCTGTGCATGCGGCGATGCTTTCTGAATCTGACTTAAGCCACGCCAGCCGTCCGCAGTTCAACCTCGCGGCGGCGGATCGCCATCCGGCTTTCGCCGCTTTCTTCACCGAAGCACTCGGCGAAGTCGCCGCACTGCGAGCAGACCGGAGTGCTACACATCACCATACCATCGTCTTCGCAGAGCTTGCGGTAGAAGAACCGCTTCCAGCGCATGTTGCGGGTGTTGTCACGGGCCAGCGGCTCGAAATGCCGCATCAGCAGCCGGCTCAGCTCGGCGCGGCTGCGCAGCCCGAGATCTTCCCACAGATGCTCCGGCTGCATTGCCCGGCGCGCCACCATCGCGGCGAGCCACCGGCCGACGTCGCCCGAGGTCGAGCGATGCTTGAGCAGCAGGTCGCGGACCATGCCGGCTTCCTCGTCCTCGTCGTGCTCGCCGACTGCCAGTACTGACAACAGGACCGAGACGTGCGGGAACCAGCCGACGATCAGCGCCGCGAAATCGTCGGCCGTCAGACCGCTGGACTCCGTGATCGAGCCGGGTTCGGTGACCGCAACCGACAGGATCGACGCCAGCACGTGACGATCGAATGACCGATCGTCATCGATCTGGGCTTCGGCCGGGGTGCAGCCGGTCAAGGCCCGGTACACCACCGCCGGAGAGGACGCGAAGCTCGACGCCGTCACGCGCAGCGGCAGCGCCGCTGCCGTCGCGCCTGCCGCCTGGATTCCCGCTGCGCCGAGCATGTCCGTCGCTCCCTTGCTTAGAGCCCGAGTTCGCTAGCCTTGACGTGGGTCTGACACGCCTTCGGGCAGACCCGGACGCAGGCCGAGCAGCCGATGCAGTTGCCGGCCGCGTCGAGGACCATCACCTTGCGGACGAACTCCTCGTCATCGTCATCATCATCGAGCGAACAAGCGACCAGTTCGCCCTCCTCGTTGACGCCCATCAGATGCATCACGTCGCGCGAGCACACCTTGTGACAGCGGCCGCAACCGATGCACTTCTTGTCGTCGATCGCGGTGAGGTAAGTCGGTTCCCACGGCTGGCCGTCGCGGGTGGAAAAGATCGCCATTGTTCGCTCCTGCGCACGGCTCGAGGCCATGCCGTTTGGGCTGAGGCGTTCGGCCGCGATCAGGCGGCTTTCGCTTCCAGCTCCTTCAAAGCCTTCCGCGCAGCTTCAAGGGCCGCGTAGGCATCCTGGGTTTCCTGCGCCACCATCATGATGGTCTGCCAATTGATCGGCAGCTCTTCCGACAGGTCGTGCAGATTCATCTTCATCGTCGTCGCGCGGGCGGACAGCTTCTTGATCTCGGCCTTCAGCGTGTCGATGTCGGACATGCGTTCTCGCTCTCGCGTTAGAGGTTGGCGACGTCGGGATATTTGCGGATCATCTCGCTGCCAGCGGCGACCAGCTTGTCGCCCTCCTCGGCCAGCTTGCCGAGGTTATCGAAGCCGAAGCGATGAACGTCACGCATGTGCTTGTTGATGACGATCAGTCGCCCGGCGCTGAGGATCAGCCGGCCGAAGCCCTCGTGGTGCATCTTCATCATCGGCGACACCATGATTCTGGTCTCGCGTTCGATCGACAGCGCCACCGCGTTGTAGAACAGTTCGAGCCGCCACAGCGTCTCCGGATCCGGATCGCCCATGATCGGGATCTCACGGCGCTTGGCCTTGTCGACGATGAACGGCTCCAGCAGCTTCAGATCGGACTTGCCCTCCCAGACACCGTGGGTGTCCTGGGCACGGAGCTGCTTGACCAGTTCCTTGACGAACAGCGAGTCGAGCGCGGCGTCGGGAGCAGTGGTGGCTTCGGTCATGTCAGGCCTCGTCGGCAAAATCGAACGTGCGCTCTTCACCCTTCATCAGCGCCTTGCGCAGCCACGGCGGCGGCACGCCGCGCAGCACGCCCTGCAGCTTGGTGATCAGGTCGGTGATCAGCTCCGGCTGCGCCAGCTTCAGCGGGTGGACCTGAGCAGCGACAACGCGCGCCGCGCCGGAGCCGCCGATCGCCGTGCAGTACATGATGGCGCAATCCCGGATCGCGTCGATCTTGGCGACCAGCTTGTCCTCGTTGCCGTCTTCCTTTTCCTCGGCGAACTGCACCGCTTCGATGAAGCGATAATCGTCGGCGGTGACTTCGTAGATCGCGATATTCCGGGCCCAGCCGAAATGCGCATCGACGCGCGCAAGGTCCTGGGTGGCAAAGGCGACTTTCATGCCGGTTCTCCTGAGTTGTGCATCGGCGCTGTGCTCCGCTCGACTGCCGTCGTTGCTAATGAGCCGTAGCCGGCGCATCGGTCTGATCCGGGCGAGCAGCGGCACTCCGCCAGCTGTTCACATCCGGCTCCTTGATGTTGGCGATGAACATATTGCCGATCGCGAAGATCAGATCGCGGGTGCCGCGATAGCCGACCGCAACCTGATGCGCGGCACCGAGCCGATCGAACATCGGCAGGCCCATCCGGAACAGCGGCACGCCCAGTCGCTCGGCGGCTTGGCGGCCGTGCGAGTGCGTGATCAAGAGGTCGCAATCTTCGGCGCGGCGTTCGAGATCTTCGAGGTCGCCGATCAGCACCTCGTCGCTCGGCACCTGGACCAGGATCGGCGAGGTCGTGGTCGTGACCGCAGCACTGACGGTGCAGCCCATGTCGGCGAGGAAGCCGCCGATATTCAGCAGCATGTCGGGCTCGGCGCCGATCGCGACGCTCTTGCCGCCGAAATAGAAGTGGCCGTCGAGCATGGCATCGACCAGCTGGCTGCGCTGGCGACGATATTTCAGCGGCACGGGCCGACCGCTGATCTTGGCCAGCGTCGCCATCAGCTCATCGGCGGCGGAAAGCCCGGTGACCCGCGCCAGCAGCGAGAACGGCACGCCGGCCTTGGTTTCGAGCGCGACCGCGGCTTTGCGCATCTGCTCGCCGAACGCCAGCGTATAGGCGGCGCCGCCCATCGCTGCGACTTCGGCGACCGAGACGCCGCCATGTGTGGTCGGTGTGAAGTCGTCCGGCAGATGGCCGTCGAGCGAACCGGAGATGTCCGGCAGGAAGGTCGGTGTCAGGCCGAACGCTTCGATGATGTCGCGCAGCTCGTCGATGTCGCCCGGCGTCAGATGGCTGCCGGCCAACACGTTGATCCTGTCGGCATCCGGCACGCTGCCCTCAGCCGGGACCTCGACCAAAGTCTCCACGATCCGCGTCACGGTGGCGGCGAAGCCGTCTTCGAACGCGCCCTTGAAGTCCGGGGTCGACACCGGCACCAGCGCGACGTTTGCCAGTTCCGGATGATTGGCTCGCACCATTTTGATGTAGCCGTCGAGATCGTCGCCTTTGATCTCGGTGACGCCGGTCGTGCAGATCCCGATCACGTCGGGCTTGGTGCGGCCGACGATGTTGACGATCGCCTGCTCCACGTTCTCGAAGCCGCCGAGCACGGTTGCGACTTCGCTCATCGCCGTGGTCTGCAGCGGAATCGACTCGCGGAAGTGGCGAACGAACAGCACCAGGCCGAACGAGGTGCAGCCCTGGGAGCCGTGCAGCAGCGGCATGCAGTTGCGTAGCCCCATGAAGGCCAGCGCGGCGCCGAGCGGCTGACTCATCCGCAGCGGATTGACGGTGCAGGACTTGGTCGAGGTGACGATCTGTGCCATCGCAGCCTCCTTACGCCACCCGAGCCGAACGCCCGAAGATCGCGCGCTGGCGATCGTCGGCGGCGTTGGCGGCATCGGCGCGCTCTTCCCAGGTCACCTCGTCCCACGGCGGGGCGCTGCGCACCTGAGCCCAGATCGGATTGGACAGCGACTTGTCGATCTGCCGGACCATTTCGACGATGCCTACATAGCCGCAATACGCGTAGGTCCGCTCCTGGTTGATATCCATCCAGGGCATGCGCGCCTTTAAGGCGACGAACTGCGAGCGGCCACCCGACAGCATGATGTCAGCCTGAGCCTCTTTCAGCATCTTGTACATTTCGCGCGGGCGCAGATCGTCGATCTGATGGACGTCCGGGCTCATCTCCTTGAGCCGCAGCTTGTCTTCCTTGGTCGACTTCTTGACGCTGGTGCCGACGATCGTCAGCCCGGCCTCCTGCAGCGCCGCCACCACCGACCACGACTTCACACCGCCGGTGATCAGCAACACCTTCTTGCCTTCGAGGCGCGGGGTGTAGGCCTTGATTGCCGCCCAGGCCTTGGCCTCTTCGCGCGCGATCAGCGCTTCGACGCGGTCCATCAGCTCGGCGTCGGCGCCGCGCTGGATCAGCAGGCGGGCGATCTGGCGCAGAGATTCGGAAGTGTCGCTGATGCCGTAGAACGATCCTTCGAAGTACGGGATGCCGTAGCGCTCTCCCATCTTGCGCGCGACGTTGATCATCGCGGTCGAGCACACCATCATGGCGGCACGGGCGCGGTGCGACTGCGCCACCTCGTGATAGCGCGCGTCACCCGATAGGCACGACAGGATGCGGATGCCGAGCTCGTCGAGCAGCGGCTTCACCTGCCACAGTTCCCCCGCGACGTTGTATTCGCCGATGATGTTGATGTCGTAAGGGGTCGTGAACTCCGGCTCCTGGGTGCCGATCACGTAGTCCAGCATCGCCTCGCCGGCGAGCTTGTTGCCGAGATTCTTCGGCCCGACAAAGCCGGGCGAGATGATCGGAATGCAGGGCTTGCCGAACTTCTCGGCCGCCACCTTGCAGACAGCGACGATATCGTCGCCCATCATCGCCGGCACGCAGGTCTGATACACGAAGACTGCGGGCGGATCGTACTTCTCGATGATTTCCTTGATCGACCGGAACAGCCGCTTCTCGCCGCCGAATATGACGTCGTTCTCACCCATGTCGGTGGTGAAGCCGGTGCGATACAACTTCGAGCCGGACGACTTGGTGCCGCGGTTATCCCAGGATGAGCCTTCACAGGCGATCGGGCCGTGCACCAGGTGCGCGACGTCGACGATCGGCTGCAGCGCGATCTTGGCGCCGTCGAAGGCGCAGCCACCGGCTGCGCCTCCCGGCTGCAGCGGTTTGCTGCAGCCCTTCTTGCGTTGCTTGTCGGACTTGGCCTGATTGGCCGCACAGCCGGGCTCGTTGAAGACGTCTTGAATCTTGTCTGCGAGGCGGCTCATGCGGCACTCCTGTAATCAGGTTCTCCGAAGCTGCGGCATCACCGGATGATGTCGAAGCTGATGTCGGTCTTGCCGGCGGCGCTGGTCGACTTGTCCATTTCGTCGAAGATCTTGTCGAGGATCTTGACCAGGACGTTCATCGAACCCTGATAGCCCCACACCGGCGCGCGGTGATGGTGATGGCGATCGAAGATCGGGAAGCCGATGCGGATCAGCGGCGTGCCGGTGTCGCGCTCGAGATACTTGCCGTAGGTGTTGCCGATCATGAAGTCGACCGGTTCGGTGAACAGCAGCGAGCGCAGGTGCCAGAGATCCTTGCCGGCGTAGACCTTGCAACCAGCGCCGAACGGCGATGAGTCAAGCAGCGCCTGCACCTTGGCTTCCCACGTCTTGTTGCCGTTGGTGGCGAGGATGTGGATCGGTTCGCCGCCGAGTTCGAGGATGAATTCGGCGAGGCCGTAGCACAGGTCCGGATCGCCATAGATGGCGAACTTCTTGCCGTGGATGTGGGCGGCCGAGTCGGCGATGGCGTCGACCAGCCGGCCGCGCTCCTTGGTCAGCGCTTCGGGGATCGCCTTGCCGGTGATCCGCGACACCGCCTGCAGGAAGCGATCGGTGCCGCTGATGCCGACCGGGTGATTGAACGCCACGACTTCCTGGCCGTGCTCGGCGATTGTCGCCAGCGTCTTTTCGGTGCAGAACTCCTGCATCGAAATCGTCGCCTTGGCGTGGACGGCGTTGGCGGCCTGCTCCAGCGTGGTGCCGCCGTCATACATCCGGAACTCGCCGTCGGCCGGGGTGTCCCAGACGTCGCTGTTGTCGCCGAAGATGGTGTATTCGACGCCCATCGTGTCGAAGATGCGCTTGATTTCGCGGAGGTTACCGACGGTGTAGCCGTCGAAGCCACCGAGGAAGTTGATCGACTCGTTCGGCTTGCGCTCGAGCTTCGGCGCGGTGCCGGACTTGCCGTCCCAGAAGTGCTCGACCACGCCCTTCATGGTGTTGTCGTAGCCGGTGATGTGGCTGCCGACGAACGCCGGGGTGTGGGCGTAGGTGACGTCGAAGTCCGTCGGGACCGAGCCCTTTTCCTTGGCGTTCTTGATGAACGCGTTGAGGTCGTCACCGATGACTTCCGCCATGCAGGTGGTCGAGACCGCGATCATCTTCGGCTTGTACAGCGCATAGGCGTTGGCCAGGCCGTCGATCATGTTGTTGAGTCCGCCGAACACCGCGGCGTCTTCAGTCATCGACGACGACACGCAGGAGGTCGGCTCTTTGAAGTGCCGGGTGAAGTGGCTGCGATAGTACGCGACGCAGCCCTGCGAGCCATGCACGAACGGCAGCGTCTTTTCGAAGCCGACCGCCGCGAACACCGCGCCGAGCGGCTGGCAGGCCTTGGCCGGGTTGATGACAAGCGCTTCGCGGGCGAAGTTCTTGTCCTGATATTCCTTGGTCTTGGTCCAATCCGAGACGCGCGCGACCTCGGCTTCGCCAACATAGTTCTCGAAATTCTTCCGCTTGTTCTCCATCAACTCTTCGTACTGGGGCTCACGGAAGAGGTCGAAGTGATCGCGGATCTTCTCTGCGGTCTCGGTCATGGTGATGTCTTTCCCAAGAATTCGGTGTCGCGGCGCTTCCGGCGGCTGGCGCCGGAAGCCCGGTGTGAAGGTTCAGCTCAGCTCCAAGGTGCCTTGGTCAGTTTCCAGACCGGGGCATTGATGGCGATGTCCATGTCGCGGGCGAAGATGCCGAACCCGTCGTAGCCGTGATACGGGCCCGAATAGTCCCAGGAATGCATCTGGCGGAACGGAACGCCCATCTTCTGAAAGATGTACTTTTCCTTGACGCCGGAGCCGACCAGGTCGGGCTGCACCTTCTCGACGAACTTCTCGAATTCGTAGCCGGTGACGTCGTCGTAGATCAGCGTGCCGTCCTTCACGTAATGGGTGGTGCGCTGATAGTCGTCGTTATGGGCGAATTCGTAACCGGTGCCGACCACTTCCATGCCGAGATCTTCGTAGGCGCCGATGACGTGGCGCGGACGCAGACCGCCGACATAGAGCATCACCTTCTTGCCTTCGAGGCGGGGGCGATACTTGGCGATCACCGCATCCATCTTCGGCTTGTACTTGGCGATGACGCGCTCGGCGCCTTCCTTGATCTTGTCGTCGAACTTCGCGGCGATCTCGCGCAAGCTCGCTTCGATCTTGGACGGGCCGAAGAAGTTGTATTCAACCCACGGAATACCGAACTTCTCTTCCATGTGCCGCGTGATGTAGTTCATCGAGCGGTAGCAATGCAGGATGTTCAGCTTCGCCTTCGGCGTGTTCTCCAGCTCGGCGATGGTGCCGTCGCCGGACCACTGCGCGATCACGCGGAGGCCCATTTCCTCGAGCAGAATGCGCGAGGCCCAGGCGTCGCCGCCGATGTTGTAGTCGCCGATGATCGCGACGTCGTAGGGGGTCGACTGGAAGCCGGCGTTCTTCTCGGCGGCCTTGTCGAACACCCAGTCACGGATCACGTCGTTGGCGATGTGGTGGCCGAGCGACTGCGACACGCCGCGGAAGCCTTCGCAACGCACCGGGATGATCGGCTTGCCGTCATACTGCTTCGACTTGGCCTTGGAGACCGCCTCGATGTCGTCGCCGATCAGACCGATCGGGCATTCCGACTGCACCGAGATGCCCTTGGAGAGCGGGAATAGCTCCTGGATCTCGTCGATGATCTTGCCGAGCTTCTTGTCACCGCCGAAAACGATGTCCTTCTCCTGGAAGTCGGAGGTGAACTGCATCGTACCGAAAGTGTCGACGCCGGTCGTGCCCTTGTAATAGTTGCGGCGCGAGCCCCACGAATACTGGCCGCAGCCGACCGGGCCGTGGCTGATGTGGACCATGTCCTTGATCGGGCCCCACACCACGCCCTTCGAGCCGGCGTAGGCGCAACCGCGGATCGTCATCACGCCCGGGATCGACTTGATGTTGGACTTGACCGAGCACTCCGCCTTTTCGGCGTCGTACGTGTTCAGATGCTTGGCGCGACGCTTGGCCGACTTGTCCGGATAGGCCTCCAGGACTTCGGCGATCAGCGCCTTGTTACGTTCCTTGATGTCCGCGGGGGATTCTGCGACTGCGGTGCTCATCGTTGTTCCTCGTGTCTGGGGCCGCCGGGATGGCGGCCGGTCGCGTTAGGCGACCGGCCTGGCTGATGCGATCAGGCGGACGCGGCCGCCTTGGCGGCTTCCTTGGCGGCGAGCTCGGCGAGCTGCTGCTCCTCGGTCTTCATGATGCCGAAGTCGAGCAGCATCTCTTCCAGCTCTTCCATGGTGATCGGGGTCGGGATGGTGCCGTTGCCGCAGTTGGCATGGACCTTGTTGGCCAGGGCGCGATATTCCTTGGCCTGCTGGCTGTCGGGCGCGTACTGGATCACGGTCTGGCGGCGCAGCTCGGCGTGCTGCACGATGTTGTCGCGCGGCACGAAGTGGATCAGCTTCGAGTTCAGCTTCTTGGCCAGCGCTTCGGCGAGGTCGAGCTCGCGGTCGGTCTGGCGCTCGTTGCAGATCAGGCCGCCGAGGCGGACGCCGCCCGACGAAGCGTACTTCAGAATGCCCTTGGAGATGTTGTTGGCGGCATACAGCGCCATCATCTCGCCGGACATGACGATGTAGATTTCCTGCGCCTTGTTTTCACGGATCGGCATCGCGAAGCCGCCGCACACCACGTCGCCGAGCACGTCGTAGGAGACGTAGTCGACGTCTTCATAGGCGCCGTTTTCTTCGAGAAAGTTGATCGCGGTGATAACGCCGCGGCCGGCGCAGCCGACGCCCGGCTCCGGGCCACCGGCTTCGGTGCACTTGATGCCCTTGTAGCCGATCTTCATCACGTCTTCGAGTTCGAGGTCTTCCACCGAACCCGCTTCCGCGGCGAGGCTCAGCACCGTGTCCTGCATCTTGGTGTTGAGGATCAGACGGGTGGAGTCCGCCTTGGGGTCGCAGCCGACGATCAGGATCTTCTGACCCATCTCGACCAGCGCCGCGAGAGTGTTCTGCGAGGTGGTCGACTTGCCGATGCCGCCCTTGCCGTAGAATGCGATTTGCCGAAGTGCCATGTTTTCTCTCCGTTGACCTAATGCCGCTTGATCGATTTGCGCCGAGGCGCAGCCTTCTTCCGTTCAAAACCGTCGCACGGCTCAGATGCGGACGTTGCCCTTTGCAGTAACTGCTCGGCCAACATCCCTCGCCTTGCTGATCCCTGTTTTGCAACGAGCGTGCCAAGCTTCGCCGGAGACGAAAAAGTGTGTGTTTTCGGGGAGATGTAGAATGTCCGGGCAGAATGTACGTAGATGTTTAGAATCCGACATCGCTGCCGAGCGGACGACATCCCAGGGGACGGCTGTTAGAAACGAAACAAACTGATACCGGCCGGGCGTGCTACGCGAGACTCTGTCGCAACTCGAGAACGGCTTCGCTGCGTCATCGCGAGGGAAGCGAGGCGATCCGGGGCCCGGAGCATGGGGCTGCTGGATCAAGCTCCTCGCACGACGAAGATAGCTAGAGCGCTTGATCGATTGATCGAAGCGGATTTGGCCCTTGCCAAGGCTCCAATGTCCTCATCCTGAGGAGCCCGGCTTCGCCGGGCGTCTCGAAGGATGAGGAGCCACATCGCCCGCCGCGCATGGTTCGAGACGGCGCTTCGCGCCTCCTCACCATGAGGTTCTGCAAGCTGCGACCGCTAGGAAGTGCGGTCCTGATTCTGTCGAAGCCAGAAATGCTGGAGTGCACGTATCGTCGTGCCCAGCCTTATGCCGGGCATTCACGGGTACGGCAGGCCTGGAGCAAGAACGGAGATGGCCGGGCGTCCGCCGCGCCGAAGCGGCTTCGGCCACGCAGGCGGGACGAGCCCGGCCAGGACGTTCATTGAGAGCGGGAGGAGACGAAGAAGCGCCTACGCCGTAAGCGCCTGGCTCTGCAGCAGTTCGCCGAGCATGGCGACGAACTTCGTCAGCGGCCAATCAATCCGGGTGATGGACTGTTCCTCGAGGAAGCGCTCCTCGTTACGGGTGGGCGTATCCGGCAACACGGCCCAATGCTGGGCCGAGGAGCGCTTCATGATCTGGCGGGCGAAGGCGCGGTCGAGCTGGTTATCGAACCGGCAGCCGAGGAACAGAAAGTTCCTGTCCTTGCGCAGTTGCTGCACCGTCAGCGGGATCGGCGTCTGAATGTCGATCTCGGTCAGGACTTCGACATAGTCGCTGTCGGACACCAGAAAATTGGCTGCCGGCGCGACCGAGCCGATCGGCTGATACAGCATCGTCGTCCAGCCGAGCGCCTCGTCCGGGACCGGCGCATACAGCGGCATCTCGTCCTCGGTGACGATGCCGGGTGCGGGCTCGGCAATCTCGCTGCCGTCGGGCTTGTAGTAATTCACCCAATGGCCGTGATGTTCGCTCTGGCTGACGCCCTGTGCCATGCCCCAATTCTGGCGATTGGCGAACGCCTTCTGTGGCAGGTCGTCATACCAGGCGTGGACCAGCAGCGGCAGCTCGGGCAGCGACGCCAGCATCCGATGCAGCTCGTTCGGCTGCGGCGAGGACCGGAACGCCTCGGCCATCATCGTCGTCAGCGTTTTGCGGTGCTTGAAGTTCTCGATGTACTGCGCGGCGCCGGTGAGATTGGTGCGGACCTTGTGCGGCACCGTGGTCTTCGCAGTCAGCCGCGCTACCAGCTCGGCCGGTGAGGTCGGCACGCTGCTCGATTCGCCGAGCGCCACGCAGGCCGAGCCGAGATACGGGATCACCCGGCCGCGCAACAAGCCTGCGGCGATGTCGTCGAGTGCTTGTACCGGCATGATCCTGCTCCCTGTTAGATCGCTCTTGCGGCCTTGTGATGGACCACCACCAGGCCGGTCGCGCGCGTCGCATCGGTCGTGATGGTCCAGCAATGGTTCGATCCGTCGACCAGATAGACGCTGAACCGCGGATAATCGCGGAACGGCTGCTCCGCATAGATGTCGGACGCGTCACACTGCGTCAGCGACAGGCCGGAAAGCTCCTGCCGCACCGTCTTCAGCGCACCGGCCTCGGCCGCGTCGCCTCCGAGCAGCGCGTCGAGCCGGGCGAGATCGTCGGGCGACAGCGCCATGGTCAGAGCTTGCGGGCTTCGACGGTGATCGGCAATGGCGTGTCCGCCGCCATCACCGGCAGTTCGAGCTGCCAGCCATTGGCGAGCGTGACCTTGCCGCCCCACAGCGCGGGATTCTCCATCTCGACGATCGGCTCTTCGAGGTCCTTCTTGGCGACATAGGCGGAGTGGCCGGTCGCGGTCTTGCGGATCATCACTTTCATCGAGGGTGGTCCTTTGCTTGGCCGCCGCGGCGACAGGTCAGAGTGGGGTGATTTCGTCTTCGAGACAGCCGATCACCCGGTGTTCGGCGAATTCCACCAGATAGACGGGCCGATTAGTTTCGGTGTGCAGGCCGATCCGGACGATCTCGCCGGGGTCGCCGCTCTTCACCAGCAGCGCGTCCTCCGGCTGGTCCGGAAAGCTGCCGTCATTGAACAGGTCGATCTCGGCGCGGACGCGCTGGCCCCATTGGTATCGCGGCTCCGGCGTCATCACACGGCCTCCTGCGTTTCAGCCTGAAAGGCTTCGACCGCGACCAACTCCCGCCGCTTCATGCCGACGATGCGGCCCTGCGCCACGAAGTCGACGCCGTAGATGTAGAACTGCTGCAGGAAGGTGCCGATCGAGACGACGTAGCCCTCGTCGCCCTTCTTCACCAGCACCTCGCCGATCTCCTTGCCGGGAAAGGTGCCGTCGTTGCGGATGTTGAGCCGCGCCCGGACCTTCTGGCCGTATTCAAACTCCGGCGGGCCGTCGAGCTCGACGATGTCGCTGTCACGCGCGATGTTCATGGCGAGGGCTCCGTTGCGGGTTTGAGCTGTGCAGGTTCGGTGAAGCCGCTGCGGCTGCGCGCAAGCTCGCGCACCAGCGGATCGGGATCGTCGAGCAGCGGCGCCAGTTCGTAGGCGTCGACACGGCTGGCGACTTCGTAGCGAACCCGCCAATCGGCATCGCCGAGCATCGCCAGCAGCCGGCCCGGCGTCATTCGCTTTGCGGCTTCGAGACGGACTTCGCCGTCCTTATCCATCGCGATCTGGGCCAGCCATTCCGGGCCGATCCGCCGAGCCACTTCGCGGCGCACGCCGGGATCGGGATCGAGCACCAACAGCGGCAGCAGACCGGGCGATGTCCGCCGCGCCACGATCTGGCGGACATAATAATCCTCGTCGCTCGCCATCGGACGCAGCTCGTCGTCGCTCAAGACCGAAGCGACGCGGATCCGCACTTCGCGATGCGGGTCGCTGCGCAGGCCGAGCAGATAGCGCTTCGGCAGCCGGCGTGCCGCGCTCCACCGCACCGTCTCGTCGGGATCCTGCAGCAGCTTCGGCAGCAGGAACACCGTGGCATAGCCGGCCGCAACCGCGCGCGTCTCGAAATACGGATGGTCGAGATAGGAATCGGCGAGCGCGCGATTCTGCTGGAAGAACCGCTCCAGCCGCCGCGCATAGCGATCCTGGACACACGCCTTCTTCAATTCGCACAGCCCGGCGGACAGCAGCTCGTGATGCGGGCACGACGCACAATCAACCTCATTGCCCTGCCAATCACGGGCTTCGTCGATGTCAGTCGTCATCGTCCTGCCCTATCCGCCGCCACACCTCGAGCAGCACGGCAGCGCCGACCTTGTCGGTCGGATCGAGTTCGAGCAGCTTTTCGACCGCCGCATGACCTTCGTTGAGCTGGCCGAGCCGCATCTGCAAATAGGCATAGGCCTTCAGCGCGAACAGATAGAACCGCGGCAGCACCGCCGAATAGCTGGAAAACTCGGCGTCGCCGCGGCGCACCCTGCGCCAGTCGGAGGCGAGGCCGTTGTCGCGCGCCGCCTTGCACAGGCAGGCCTGCGCCACTTCGAGTGCCTCGCCGAGGCGGCCCTTATAGAAATAGAACCGGTACAGCCCGATCAGCACTGCGGCATGGTCGGGCGCCAGCAGATGAGCTTCGCGCAGATGCTGCTCAGCCAGCGCCTCGCTCTGATAGTCACGGCCCGCCAGCTCGAGATGCCGATGTGCGTCTGCCGGCAGACCGGCGCCGAGCAACGCCCCGGCCAGCAACGACTGCTCCGGACCGGACATCGTCAGTTCGCTGTGCATTAAGTCGGGCATGGCTCACAGCTCCCGCAGCTGGTGCAGACCGGCGGTCGGCTTGGAGCCGCTGTCGCTGGCGCACTGACAGTTCGATCCCTTTGGATCGTGGAACATGAAGCCGCTGGAGGTCGGCGTCTCCATGAAATCGATCACCACGCCTTCGAGCAGCTTCAAGCTCGATTCCGGCAGGAACAGCTTGTAGTCGCCGCGATCGACCACCGCGTCGCCGGTGTGCGGCGCGCCGGCAATGTCGAACTGCGCCGACAGGCCGGAGCAGCCGCCGGCGCTAACCACCATGCGGAAGCCGCCGGTGCCGCCGCTGAACCGCAGCATGCGACGGATGAATTTTTCGGCCGAGGGGGTGAAGCTCATGTCCATCGGAATCGCCTCATGCTGCCTGGTAGCGCGGGACGGAATTGTCGATCACGCAGGTGCCGTCGACCGGGCACACCGCGACACATTGCGGCTCGTCGTAGTGGCCGATGCACTCCGAGCACTTCGAAGGATCGATCGCGAAGGTGCCGCCCTTCTCGAAGATCGCCACGTTCGGGCACTGCGGCTCACAGGCCGAGCAGCCGGTGCATTGCGAGGCGACGATCTTGTAGGCCATGGCCGTTCCCCTTCGCTGCGCTCGCCCTAAGCCTCGGTGAACGCGCCCTGGCGGATCGTGGCATCGCCGCGCGCGACGTGGCGGATCTCCGACTTGCCGACGCGCTCGAGGTACTCCTTGAAGTACGCGATCACCGACTGCTCGATGTATTCGAACGCGTAAGTCTCGACCGCCTCGATGCCGGCGCCCGCGAGCGAATCCTTCGGGCACATGCCGATCTTGGCAACCAGGACGGCGGTGCAGTCGTTCAGCGCCTTGAGGATCGGCTCGATGCCGGTTTCGCTGGCGTAGCCGCCTTCGCAATACAGATCGACACGCCGGTGACCGACGAACTTCGCACCAGCCGTCGACGCTTCGTAGATTTGGAATTCGTGAGCGTGGCCGAAGTGCTCGTTGATGACGCCGCCGCCCTTGGTGGCGATTGCCACCTGGATCTTGATGGTCGCGGTCTCGTCGGCAAGCTTATCCAGCTCGCGCTGCTTGGCGACCGCGATCGCGTCGCGCTCGGCCTCGACCTTGGCCTGGTAGGCCTGGCGCGCGGCGAGATCATATTCGACATCCATCGCCATCACCTTTTCGGTGGTGAATTCGGCGCTGCGGTCTTCGCCGAGCAGACCGACGGCGTCGGCACGGCACTGCCGGCAGTGCCGCATCATGTTCATCTCGCCCTCGCAGGCATCCTGCAGCGCCTTGAGCTCCTGCGCGGTCGGGCCGCGCTGGCCGGACAGGCCGAACGCAGTGCCGTGCTCGGCTTCGGAGATCAGCGGCATGATGTTGTGCAGGAAGGCGCCGCGCGACTTCACCGCCTTGTTGACCTCGATCAGATGCTCGTCGTTGATCCCCGGGATCATCACCGAGTTGACCTTCACCAGGATGCCGCGCGCGACCAGCATCTCCAGGCCGAGCAACTGCCGTTCGCTGAGGATCCTCGAAGCCTCGACGCCGGTGTAGCGGCGGTGATTGTAGAAAATCCACGGATAGATCTTCGCACCAACTTCGGGATCGACCATGTTGATGGTGATGGTGACGTGATCGACCTTCATGGCGGCGATCTGCTCGACGTAGTCGGGCAGCATCAGGCCGTTGGTCGACAGGCACAGCTTGATGTCGGGCGCGGTCTCGGTGACCAACTCGAAGGTCTTGAAGGTCTTGGCCGGATTGGCGAGGGCATCGCCCGGGCCGGCGATGCCGAGCACAGTCATCTGCGGGATGGTCGAGGCCACTGCGACGACCTTGCGCGCGGCCTGTTCCGGGGTCAGCTTTTCGCTCACCACGCCGGGGCGGGATTCGTTGGCGCAATCGTATTTGCGATTGCAGTAATTGCACTGGATGTTGCACGCGGGCGCGACCGCGACGTGCATGCGGGCGAAGTGATGATGCGCTTGCTCGCTGTAGCAGGGATGGTTCTTCACCTTCTCCCAAACTTCCGGCGGCAGATCGCTGGGACCTGCGGCCGAGCCGCAGCCGGTCTTGCCGGCGCCGCCCTTGCTGCTGCAGCCCGATTGCGCTGCGCTCTTGCGTATCTCGTCGAACGACGTCGTTCCCAGCGCGCTGAAATCGTGCAGTTGCAGCAGCTTGCTCATATCCGGGCCTCGTTCGATCGCCGCACGACAGGCGGCTTGACGGTGGGTGATGGTGCTGCAACCGAGCCGGCGAAGATCAATTCCGTTCCGCGGGCGCGGCGATCCGTTGAAGACGGCGTCCGACGGTCAAGGCGTCGGCCGTCTTGCAAGATCACGCGTCAGGCCGGCACGCAGGTGTTGTCGACCGGGCAGACCGAGACGCACTGCGGCCTGTCGAACTGACCTTCGCACTCGGTGCACTTGGTCACGTCGATCACGTAGGTGCCGCGCTTCATGCTGATCGCGGCGTTCGGGCATTCGAATTCACACGCACCGCAGACGGTGCACTGGGAGGTAACAATCTTGTAGGCCATGGTCGGCTCCTGGTTCGCAGAGTGCTGCTGACCAGTTGTCTTTCAAGCCGCGTGCCAGATGCGTGATGATTGATTTTAAAGAACTATTTGTCGCCTCAGAGGGCCCGCGCCGGTGTAGGGCCCCCGACACTTGTCGCAAGTCTGACAGCTGCCCTGACCCGTCATCAAACTTCGCAAGACACCACAATGGTCTGCTTTGAAGCACCCACAGACAGACAAAACGCGCGACGCCGGAGAGCGTCGCGCGTCTGGCCGATGATCACGTGCAAGACGCGTCAGAAGTGCTTGAGCTCGATGTTGTGCTTCTTCAGCGCGTAGCCGATCTGGCGCGGCGTGAGGCCGAGAATGCGCGCGGCCTTCGCCTGCACCCACCCGGCTCGCTCCATGGCGTTGATCAGCCGCTCGCGCTCCGACATGTTCGATTCGTCGGACGGGACCTCCGAACGGATCGGCGCCGGCGCAAAGTCATCCGCTGATGCGACCGGCTCGCGCGGATGCACGATTTCCACCGGCGCCTTACGTGGCAGGACCTGCAGCGGAATTTCCGGGCGCGGACGCTCGGGCGCAGGTTCGGCGTGGCCCTTCCACAGGATCGCCGACAGGCATTCGTCCTGGTGACAGGCGAAATCGCTGTCGCGGATTTCCGGCCCCATCGCCAGGGTGGCGGTGCGGCGCACGCAGTTCTCCAGCTCGCGGACGTTGCCGGGGAACGAGCAAGCCTTCAGCAGATCCAGCGCGTGCGTCTCGAAGGCCAGCTCGCGGCCGTTCTCCTTGTTGAAGTTCTTCAGGAATTCAGTCGCCAGCAGCGGGATGTCGCTGGGCCTGTCGCGGAGCGGCGGCAGGATCATCGGCACCACGTTGATGCGGTAGTACAGGTCGGCGCGAAACTCCTTGCGAGCCACCGCCTCTTCCAGATTTCGGTTGGTCGCAGCGACGATGCGGACGTTGACCTTGATGGTCTGGTTGCCGCCGACCCGCTCGAACTCCTGCTCCTGCAAGACGCGCAGCAGCTTGGCCTGGAACGACGCGGAGATCTCACCGATCTCGTCGAGGAACAGGGTGCCCTTGTCAGCGAGTTCGAACCGCCCCTTGCGCGAGGCGATCGCGCCGGTGAACGCGCCCTTCTCGTGCCCAAACAGCTCGGACTCCAGCACCGATTCCGGCAGCGCCGCACAGTTGATCTTGATGAACGGGCCGTTGGCGCGCGCCGACAGCTCGTGAATCGCCTTCGCGATCAGCTCCTTGCCGGTGCCGGACTCGCCGCGCAGCAGCACGGGCGACTGCGACTTGGCGATGATGCTGACCTTGGCCAGCAGTTTGCGGATCGCCGGGCTCTCGCCGACGATGCCGTCGACCTTGACCCGCTTGCGCTCGCGCTCCGGCTTCAGCTCGGACAGTTCCTTCTGCAACCGGTGGCTCTCCGCCATCAGCCGCTCGCGGTCGCGGGTGACGACGCGGTGCAGCTTCACGGTCTGGCCGATCAGATTGGCCACCATGGTGAGAAAGCGCACGTCCGCGTCCATCCGGAAATGCGAACGGCCGTCACGGACGCGGTCGATGCTCAGCGTCCCCACCACGCGGGAATCGATCCGGATCGGCACCCCGATGAACGACACCCGGGTTTCGTCGGTAGCGCCGAGAGCCAGCGCATCGGCGGCGGTAAACATCGGATGGGCCGAGACATTGTCGGCGACCAGTGGCACCGCGGTGGCGACGATCTGGTCGATCGCCTTCTGCGGCAGGCGGGCGCGATAGCGGTTGTCGCTGCCCTCGTTCCAGCCGACGCCGACGGTAATATCCGGGATGCCGTCATCCGCCAGCAGCGACACCACGCCGTTGCGCATCTGCAGGAACGACTGCAGCAGGTTGACGACGTTGGCGAGCGTGATCTCCAGCCGCGCCGGTGAGGTGAGGATTTTCGAGATCTCGAAAATGCCGGTGAGCGCGATATCACTCAGCGGTATCGGAGGATGGGTCATCGACGGCGACGGGTACTCGTTTTCGACAAGGCGGATTTCGCGCTGAGCCATAGCTCGTCTCCATCGCTCCCGAGCCTTCCCCCGTCAGATCCGGAGCATTGGGAGATTGTGGATGAATTCCAACCAGATGTCGTGCTCATCTTGGCTGCATCGCTGCGGAAGTTATGGCTAGCTCTGCTTAGTTCATTACCACTGATCAAAATGCTGATAATCAACTGATTACTACTCTAGCACCAGTCCGCCGCCGTTACCGCATTGACGCAGCGCAAAACTGACCGACCAAAAGAGCGGCAGCCGGCAGGCTACCGTGTGTGATTGCTAGTCAACCGCAACTAATTGCGAACTATTCGCCTGAAGCCGACACTCAGACGTGCTGACCGCCGTTGATGTGAATTTCTTCACCGGTGACGTAACTGGCCGCATCCGAGCACAGGAAGAACATCACCTTGGCGACCTCCTCCGGCGTCCCGATCCGCCGCATCGGAATCGTCGGCGCCAGCATGGCCTCGGTTTCGGGCGACAGGATGTCGGTCTTGATCTCGCCCGGCGCGATCGCGTTCACCCGGATGCCGTAGGGCGCGTAGTCATGCGCCATCTCACGGGTCAGGCAGGTCAGCGCCGCTTTCGAGGTGGCATAGGCGCTGCCGGCGAACGGATGCACGCGCGAGCCGACGATCGAGGTGACGTTGACGATCGAGCCCTGGCCGGCGCGCAGTTCGTCGAACAGCCCCTGCGCCAGCATCACCGGTGCCAGCAGGTTGACATGGAACACGCTCATCCAGGTGCCGACCGGCGTGTTCAACGAGGTCAGCCGCTCGCCTTCGGCGCTTTTGGGGGAGATCGCCGCATTGTTGATCAGGGCGTTCAATGGGCCGCCGCCGAGCTTCTCTTTCAGCTCGTCGATCGCCCGGGGCACCGCGCGATGGTCGGCGAGTTCGACCGCGACGTGGTTCTCGAGGCCGGTCGCCCACGGACAGCGGTCGTCGGCGAACGGCTGTCGCGAGCAGGTAATGATGCGCCAGCCGGCGTCGGAGAACAGCTTGCCGGTGGCATGGCCGATACCGCGCGACGCGCCGGTCAGGACCAGCGTCTTTTGCTTGCCGACGCGCGCCTCGCGCTGATCATTGTGAAACGGACAGGCGCCACCTGTGGCCGACGGCATTCCGGCCGGCATACCAGGAGGCATCTCTGCGGGGCGCCCGGCAGGGGGCGATGAGGGCGCGGGTTCGGGCCGCTCTGCGTGCAGTGGTTCAGGGTGCACGGGACGGTCTCCATCGGTTTCGTTGCAAGTGAACTTGCATGAACCGGGCCAAACGCTACGACGTTCGATTTAGGCCGACAAACCACACCTAGTTGCCAGCCGATGTCATTACAGCGACACCGCTCGCGCCGCACAACCCGACACAACGTTGGCTTTCCGACATCAAAACCCGCCACCCATTACCACTAACAGCCGCTGCTCGGTCTGGTCCGGCTCTTGCTTAAACAGGCCTCGGACACTGAACACAGCGTGGTGGTGATGACGCAGCCTCTCCAACTCAGCGCCGGCGGCTTCGCGGTCGTGCTCGGGACTAATGAGATCGCCTCCGCCGTCGCTGTGCATCTGCACCGCGCCGGCTGCTGTGTGGTGATGTCGCACGATCCGTTTCCGCCGGTGATCCGCCGCAAGATGGCGTTTCACGATGCGCTGTATGGCGACGAAGTCACGGTCGAAGGCGTGCGTGGTGAGCGCGTCGATCACGCCACCCAGATTTTCAAGGCGCTGCGCCGCTCCGACAACGTGCTGGTGACCTGGCTGGCGCTCCCGGACCTGCTGCCGATCAGCGCCGTCGACGTGCTGATCGATGCGCGGATGCAGAAGCACCGGGTCACGCCGGATCTGCGCGGGCTCGCACGCATCAGCGTCGGCCTCGGCCCCGGCTTTTCGACCGCGGTGAACTGCGACGTTGCGATCGAAACCCGTCCCGGCCGCAGCGGCCTGATCGTCGGCTCCGGCTGGACCGATGCGGCCGATGGCGTCGCCAGCCCGCTCGGCGGCGTCGGAGCCGAGCGCTTCCAATATTCCGAGGCCAGCGGCCGATGGCGGACCGCGGTCGAGATCGGCAGCCGTGTCTTCAGCGGCTATCCGATCGGTCACCTCGGCGGCGTTCCGGTGCGGGCGCCGTGCGACGGCATCCTGCGCGGCGTCGTCCGCGACGGCCAGGACGTGCCGCAGGGCGTCAAGCTGCTGGAGGTGGATTCCCGCGGCCGCCATGCGCAGTGGACCGGGATCGACGATCGCGGCCGGGGCATCGCCAAGGCGGTGCTGCGCGCCGTGCGGCCGCAGGCCGAAATTCGCCCGAGCTACGCGGCGCAGCCGATCGCGGTGTTCTAGGCCAGCGACGGGCTGCCGCTCGCCATCGCCAAGATGGCTTTCCCACATTGACTGACGCCTCGTCCCGAGGAGCCTGGCAAAGCCGAACGTCTCGACGGGATGAGCGGTTGCATGTCGCGCGGCAAATGGTTCGAGACGGCGCGGCGCGTCTCTTCACCAAGAGGCTTTGCCTAGGGTGAGTGACCCAGAGCGCAGCACTGGACTGCGCTCGTTGACGCCGGCACTAGCCGGCGCCGAGGGCGACGGCGACGTTGTAGGTGATCAGGCTGGCGATATAGGCGAGGACGAACATGTAGACGAAGGTGACGCCCATCCAGCGCCAGCTTCCGGTCTCGCGCTTGATCACCGCCAGCGTCGAGGCGCATTGCGGCGCGAACACGAACCAGGCCAGCAGCGACAGCGCGGTGGCCAGGCTCCACTTCGAAGCCAGCACCAGGCCGATCTGTTCGGCGGCTTCCTTGCCGCCCTCGATCGCATAGACGGTGCCGAGCGCCGCGACCGCGACCTCGCGCGCCGCCATGCCGGGGATCAGCGCCACCGCGATCTGCCAGTTGAAGCCGAGCGGCGCCAGCACCGGCTCGACCGCGTGACCGATGATCGAGGCCAGGCTGTAGTCGATCGCCGGTTCGGTCGCGCCGATCGGCGGGCGCGGGAACGAGGCCAGGAACCAGATCAGCACCATCATCGAGAAGATGGTGGTACCGGCGCGCTGCAGGAACATCTTGGCGCGGATATAAATGCCGATGGCAACGCTCTGCAGCCGCGGCAGCTTGTAGTCCGGCAGTTCGAGCATGAACGGCGCCGGCTCGTAGTCGCGCCACATGAAGAACTTGACCAGCGCCGACACCGTCAGGGCGCTGACGATGCCCGCGGTGTAGAGGCCGAACATCACCAGCCCCTGCAGATTGATCCAGCCGAACACGTCCTTGGCCGGCACGAAGGCCGAGATGATCAACGTATAGACCGGAATGCGCGCCGAGCAGGTCATCAGCGGCGCGATCAGGATGGTGGTGAGGCGGTCGCGGCGGTTGTCGATCACGCGCGTCGCCATGATTCCGGGGATCGCGCAGGCAAAGCTCGACAGCAGCGGAATGAAGGCACGGCCGTGCAGCCCGGCGCCGCCCATGATGCGGTCCATCAGGAACGCGGCGCGCGCCATGTAGCCGAGGTCTTCCAGCAGCAGGATGAACAGGAAGATGATGATGATCTGCGGCAGGAACACGAGGACGCTGCCGACGCCGGAAATCACGCCGTTCTGCAGAAAGCTCTGCAGCAGCCCCTCGGGCAAGTTGGCCTGGACGAAAGCGCCGAGGGCTTCGAAGCCACCGGAGATCAGCTCCATGATCGGCTGCGCCCAGGAGAACACCGCCTGGAACATCACGAACAGGATCAGGATCAGGATCAGCAGGCCGGCGACGGGATGCAGCACCACCCGGTCGATCTGAGCCGTCAGGGTGTGGGGCCGCGCCGGCAGACTGACGCACTCGCCGATGATGCGGTCGGCCTCGCGCTGCAGGGCGCGCAGCTCGCTGGTGGACAGCGGTCGCCAATTGGTGTCGGTCGCGGGCGTCGGCGTCTGAGCGGCGAATTCATCGGTCCGCTTCAGCAGCTCCGCGGTGCCGCCCTTGCGGACCGCAATCGACGTCACCACCGGAATACCAAGCTGCGCCGAAAGCTTCTCGACATCGACCGTGACGCCACGGCGCATCGCGATGTCGTACATGTTCAGCACGAGCATCAGCGGACGGCCGGTCCCCTTCAATTCCAGCATCAGCCGGAAGGTCAGCCGCAGGTTTGTCGAGTCGGCGACACACAGCACCAGATCCGGCACCGGCTCGCCCGACTTGCGGCCCAGCACCACATCGCGGGTGATCTCTTCGTCGGGGCTGCGGCCGCGCAGCGAATAGGTGCCCGGCAGATCGACCAGGCTGACGACGCGGCCGGCCGGCGTGGTGAACAGGCCGGTCTTGCGCTCGACGGTCACGCCCGGGTAGTTCGCCACCTTCTGGCGACTACCCGTCAGCGCGTTGAACAGGGAGGTCTTGCCGCTATTGGGTGTTCCAACCAGGGCAAGGTTGAACGGGTGAGAATCGATCGAGCTCATCGCGCAATCGCCAAATCAAGAAGCTGCAATCTGCGCGTCACATCAACACGACGGCCATCGCCTCGCGGCGGCGGACCGCGATGGTGATGTTGTCGACCCGGACCGCGATCGGATCCCTGCCGATGATACCCTCGTGCAACACTTCGACCTTGGCCCCCTCGACGAAACCGAGCTCGATCAGCCGGCTTTCCAATTCGATCGGCTGCAACGACGACGCCCCGCGGTGCGGATCGATCGCCTGCACGACGCCGCGATAGCCGCGTCGCGCGTTCCCCAGCAGGATCGGCTGGTGATGGCTGTGGCCGTTGTGATGGGGGATTTGGGTCATTACTCGTTCTTCCAATCGGCGCCGCGAAGGTCAAGAGATTCAAGCCGGCGCCATCGGGAGTTTAGAACGATTGTAACAGGCGCTATCAATTCTCAATCTAACAAAAGAGCCCTGCCAAATGGTTTGATTTGGCACAAAACTGCGGACTGCATCGGCCAGATTCAATCTAAGAGCGAGCGCGCAAACCGCATGCCTCGTCTGACCAGACCTCGGATCATCACGCAGCCGCGATCCGTAAACCATGGAGCGTGATCGGAGGCGGGAGACCGTCTCCCGTTAAGGCTTCGGCCAACGCTGCGCCGGATACTGGGCGCAGGATCGGGGAACATGTCCCGATCACCGCCTCTGACCGGATAGCGCCATGGCCGCCAAGACCTCCAAAGCGAAACGACGCAAGCCGGCCGCTGCGGCGGGCGGCGCGTGGCTCACAATGCTGGCTCAGAACCTGACCAACATGGCGATCGTGACGGCATCGTCGGGTTCGGTGCTGCTCTGCCTGCTGATCGCCAAGCGTTTCGCCTGAGAGCGATTCCTTTCTGATGGAATCAGAGCCGCGCTTTGGCGGACTCACCCCAAACAGAACCTCACGATGGGGACGCGCGCAGCGCCGTCTCCCCCTAAAACATCGATACCCGGCACGAGGCCGGGCATGACGCGGAGTTGAAGGGAGGAAGTCGGCGCGGCGATCAGGCTGCGCGGACCGTATCGAGGAACCGGGTGACCTCGATCTTCAGCCGGCTGGATTCCTGTGACAGCGACTGCGCTGCCGACAGCACCTGGGCCGAGGCCGAACCGGTCTCGGTGGCGCCGCGCTGCACGTCGGTGATGTTCGACGACACCTGCTGGGTGCCGTGCGCCGCCTGCTGCACGTTGCGGGAAATTTCCTGAGTAGCGGCGCCCTGCTCCTCGACCGCAGCGGCGATCGCCGACGAAATCTCCGACATCCGCCCGATGGTCTGCCCGATCTCGCGGATCGCATTGACCGACTCGTTGGTCGCCGACTGGATTCCCGAAATGTGCTGGCCGATTTCGCCGGTGGCTTTCGCGGTCTGCTCCGCCAGCGCCTTGACCTCGGCGGCCACCACGGCGAAGCCACGGCCCGCCTCACCGGCGCGCGCCGCCTCGATCGTAGCATTGAGCGCCAACAGGTTGGTCTGGCCCGCAATGGTGTTGATCAGCTCGACGACGTCGCCGATCCGGCTGGCCGCTTCCGACAAATCACCGACGCTGGCGTTGGTCTTGCGAGCCTGATCCACCGCCTCCGAGGCGATGCGCGAGGACTCCTGGACCTGACGGCTGATCTCGGTGATCGACGACGACATCTCCTCGGTCGCGGACGCCACCGACTGGACATTGGTGGAAGCTTCTTCGGACGCCGCGGCGACAGAGGTCGCCAGTTCCTGAGAGCGATCGGCCGTCGAGGTCAGCGTGCCGGCCGATGCCTCCAGCTCGGTGGAAGCCGACGACACCGTCTCGACGATTTCGCTGATCGCAGACTCGAACTGCCTTGTGGCAGCGTCGACCCGCTGGCCGCGAGCGATCTTCTCCTCGGCTTCGCGCGCCGCAGCCTGATCGGCCTCGCGCTTGGCGATCAGCGCTTCCTTGAAGATCTGCAGCGAATCCGCCATCGCGCCGATTTCCGTCGACTCGCCGCGATGCGGCACCTCGGCAGCGAGGTTGCCCTGGCCCAGCGCCTGCATCGGCGCGATGATCGACGCAATGCCGCGGCTGATGTCGCGGATCACCAGATAGCTGGCGATGAAGCTGAACGCGATCGTCAGCACCAGAATGCTGACGACGATCATCACCGCCGAGCTATAAGTCGCTTCCGCCAACGCGGTCGACTCATCAGCACCCTTCTTGTTCAGATCGACATCCTTCTGCAGGACGGCATCGACCCGGCTTCCGATCGGCCCCAGCGTCTTGGTCAGGTACTCGCCCAGCTCGGCAGTCGACTGACCGACACTCTTTTGCGACATCTCCACTGCCTTCTTGGCACCGTCGAGATAGACGTTCAGCTCCTTGCTGAACTGCTCGTACAGCGCCTTTTCTTCAGGCGTGGTAATCATCTTTTGGTAGCTGGCGAGCTGCTTGTTGATGACGTCTTCGACACCGGCAATCCGCTTCGCCGCAGCCGTCTTGCCGTCCACCGTTGTTTCCATCGCGTGGGCTCGCAGCGTCACCCGGTACATCGCCAGGGTCGTGCGGATGTCACCAAGCACGCGCACGCTCGGCAGCCAATTGGTGGCGATATCGACCGTCGAGTCGTTCAGGGTCCGCATCTTGAGCAGGCCCAGCCCACCGATCCCCGACATGGCCACGAGAAGCAGCGCCACGAGCGCGATGATCTTGGTACGAATCGAAAGTCTGGACAACATCGGCATCTACTCGTCTGATGGAAGACCAAATCACAGGATTGGTACGACACCGCACGCCACAGCGAGCATAGGAGCGCAGTTAACCGGTCCAATTCTGGAACCCAATGTGCAGCTTGCAGATTGAGGGGGGTTAAACCCCGCCCCCGTAGAACTACTGGACAAGTAGGACGACTGGAGGATTGCGCGGCGCCGGAGCTGATTAGCTGTCGGGACGGCGGTCTCCTCGCCATGGATTCGGTCAGAAAGGCTGTCCAATCACAGCGCGCATTGCAGAATGCGCTCCTTTTAGCCGAGCTCGGCGCATTCTGAGTATCAGGTTCACTTTCCTGGAAGGCAGGATCCGCCCGAACTAATCGATGTGCACCAACAAACAGTCAGATACCGCACCTTCCTCGGGCAGCAACACCCCAAACGCAAATGGCCGGAACAGAGCCCGGCCATGAGGTCGTTGAGCGTAGCGCCTTCGATCTTCGCAGATCTTGCAATCCGCGGGACCGCGGGCGGTTAGGCCGCCCGTACGGTGTCGAGGAATTTTGTGACCTCGACCTTCAGCCGGTTGCTGTCCTGCGACAGCGACTGCGCGGCGGAGAGCACCTGCGACGAGGCGGAGCCGGTCTCGGTGGCGCCGCGCTGCACGTCGGTGATGTTCGACGACACCTGCTGGGTGCCGTGCGCGGCCTGCTGCACGTTGCGGGAGATTTCCTGGGTGGCGGCGCCCTGCTCTTCCACCGCCGAAGCGATGGTCGAGGCGATCTCCGACATCCGCCCGATGGTCTGACCGATCTCCTTGATGGCATCGACCGACTGGCCGGTCGCGGTCTGAATGCCGGTGATGTGCTGGCTGATTTCGCCGGTGGCTTTGGCGGTTTGCTCCGCCAGCGCCTTCACTTCGGCCGCCACCACCGCGAAGCCGCGGCCCGCCTCGCCGGCACGCGCCGCTTCGATCGTGGCGTTCAGCGCCAGCAGGTTGGTTTGGCCGGCGATGGTGTTGATCAGTTCGACCACGTCACCGATCCGCGCGGCGGCGTGCGACAGATCGCTGACGCTCTCGTTGGTCCGGCGCGCCTGATCGACCGCATCGTTGGCGATGCGTGCCGATTCCTGCACCTGACGGCTGATCTCGGTGATCGACGAGGTCATCTCCTCGGTCGCCGACGCCACCGACTGCACGTTGGTGGAGGCTTCTTCGGAAGCCGCCGCCACCGACGTCGCCAACTCCTGGGCGCGCTCGGCGGTCGAGGTCAGGGTGCTGGCCGAAGCTTCGAGTTCGGTCGAGGCGGACGACACGGTGTCGACGATCTCGCCGATGGCGTGTTCGAACTGCCGGGTCGCGGTGTCGACCCGCTGGGCGCGCGCGATCTTCTCCTCGGCCTCCTTGGCGGCCGCGGCGTCGGCATCGCGCTTGGCGATCAGCGCCTCCTTGAAGACCTGCAGCGCATCCGCCATCCGGCCGATTTCGGTCGGCTCGCCGCGATGCGGCACCTCCGCTGCCAGATTGCCCTTCCCGAGGTCCTGCATCGGCGAAATGATCGATGCGATCGCACTGATGATGTCCCGGATCACCAACACGCTCATGGCGATGCCCAGCGCAAAGGCGAGCGCAAGAATCGTGACCACCAGGCCAAAGCCGAAGCTGTAGGTGGTGTCAGCCGTCTCTGTCGAGGTCTGCGCCCCCTTGTTGTTGAGGTCGATGTCGCGCTGCAGCGTGTCATCCATCCGGGTCGCGATCGGGACCAAGTTCTTCTTCACATAATCCCATGCCGACGCGGGAAACTGGCCGACGCTGCCCCGAGACATTTCGAGAGCCTTGGACACGGAGGCCTTATAGTCGGTCCACCCCTTCGCAAACTCGTTGAAGAGCGCCCGCTCCTCCGGCGATGAGATCAGCTTTTCGTAGTCGCCATTCGCCTTGTCGAGCGCCTTCTCAGCAGCGGCCAGACGCTTGTCCGCTCCATCCTTGCCCTCTGGGGTGAGATCCAGGATATGGTCGCGCAGGGCGCCACGGTAGCTCAGCACGTAGGCGCGCATCTCGCCGAGAATCCGCACGCTCGGCAGCCAGTTGGTCGCGATATCCGTCGACGCGGCATTGAGCGACCGCATCTCGACCACCGCCAGCGCGCCGAGACCCGACAGGGCGATCAGCAGCGCGGCGACCAGCGCAGTAATCTTGGTACGTATGGTGATCTTGGCGAACATCGACATCATCCTGTGAGAAAGACCATGGCGCGCGCCGTCACCCGACGATGGCCCGGCATCGAACCGGACTCACGATCAATGACTCAGCCGAGACTGCGCCCCTGCACCGCGGATACTCTGAGTTCCACCCGCTTGCGAGTTCCTTAATTCAGCACCGCGTACGATTACGTACATTGCCGGCGCAGCGAACTAATCGACCGAGAACTACGAGCGGGGATGATGTGCCGGCTGGACCCCGACCCAGCGCAGCAAGTGCTTGCCGAACCAGCCCTTGTGGGCCTCGTGTGATTCCGAGGTCGGCTCCGGCTCGGCGGCAGCTTCAGGGATGCCTGCCAAGTGGGAGTGTGGCTCCGGCTCGTCTTCAGGATGGGGGTGGACCGCCGCTGCCGCAGCACGGGCGAGCTGCTCGCGCACTAGCTCGCCGGCGAGGAATTCCGCGAGCGCCAGCGGCGGCATCATGCCGAGTTCCTCGGTCCGCTTGCGGCCGGCGGCCGTCACCGTGATCAGCCGGTTGTCGATGATCACGAACACGCTCGGGTAGTACACGCCGTTGACGGCGATCTGAAACTGGTACGGACCAGAACGACTGTGTGTCATCTGAGTTCTCCGACGTCAGGGCCTCCGCGAACCCGAGCGGATGCCAACGCGAACTGACCTGTGACCACACCCCAACATTGCACGACGCCCAGGAAACGCAAGCCGCCACTCCCCAATCGGCGCGGAGCGTTTCTTTTCCGTTGCGGCTTTTGCCGGCGTTGAGATCAACTGATCGGAGAATGCGGCGGGCCGTCAGATGGTCCTCGAACAACTACCAGGTCAAAAGCAAACGGCCCGCGCCGGGGGCGCGGGCCGTCAGTCGTGTGCGGTGCGAGAAGCTTATGCCGCCTGCGGCTTCAGCTTGGCGCGCCAGTTCGGATACAGCTTGTCGGCATCCTGCGGGAAGCTCTCGAACGCGCGGGCGAATTCGCGGTGATCCTTGGCGAACTCGACCGGATCGGCGCCCTGCTTCCAGCACTGCTCGGCCTGACGCAGCGACTTGGCACCGGCCGCGCCGCCGTCGACGTGACCGAACGCACCGCCGCCCGCCGTCATGATCAGGTTGGAGTGGCCGAGGTTGTCGAAGAAGCCCGGCATCCGCAGCGCGTTCATGCCGCCGGAGATGATCGGGGTGGTTGGGTTGAGGCCGAGCCACTCCTGATGGAAGTACGGACCGTCGGCCGAATCCTCGGTGATCATGTAGGCGATCGCACGATCGGCGGCTTCGCCTTCCATCTTGCCGAAGCCCATGGTGCCGGTGTGGATGCCCGAGGCGCCCTGCAGGCGCGCCATCTTCGACAGCACGAAGGCGGTGTAGCCGCGCTTGGACTGCGGCGAGGTCACCGCACCGTGGCCGGCGCGATGGTAGTGCAGGTACTGCTTCGGGAACGCACGGCGGGCGGTGGTGACCGCGGCCGGGCCGGCGACGTAGCCGTCGACCAGGAACGCGATGTGGTCGGCGTTGTCGGCGAAGGTCTCGAGGATGAATTCACCGCGCGCCAGCATCTCGTAGTGATCGTCGGCGGTGATGTTGAACGAGAACAGCTTGGCTTCGCCGGTCTTGTCCTGCGCACGGCGCATCGCGTCGGCGACGGCCCGCACCGTGTCCTTGAACGGCGCGAACACCTGGTTGCCCTGCGGCTCGTCGTTCTTGATGAAGTCGCCGCCCAGCCAGAAATCGTAGCAGGCATTGGCGAACGGCTGCGGGCGCAGGCCGAGCTTCGGCTTGATGATGGTGCCGACGATGAAGCCGCCGTTGACCACCGGGCGGCCGAGCACGCGCCACAGATCCCGAATCGTCGTCGACGGGCCGTCGAACAGCTTCAAGTAAGCCGGCGGGACGTAGAAGTCGTACATCTTGGCGTATTCGACGTCGCCCATGCCCTGGTTGTTGCCGATCGTCAGGGTCAGGAACGAGGCGATCATGGCGCGGCCGTCGATCACGTTGCGATCGAACAGCTCGATCGGGTACGCGATCTTCATCAGGCCCTTGGCCTCGTCGATCTCGTACACCAGCGCGTCGACGCCGCGGGTGAAGTCGTCGGTGGTGGAGACTTCGACGTTGGTGCCGGTCGAGGATTCGGCGGCGAAGTGCGCGGCGGTCTGGATGAAGTTCCCGAAGCCGGCCTTCGGCTTCATGATGTAGGCGCACAGCACGTGCCGTCCGCCCGCGATCAGCTCGCTCTCTTTGAGGTTGAGGTTGGCGTAGCGGTTCGACTGGTCCATGGTGATCTCCTGCAATGCGAGGCGCGGCGGCGCGCTGGCCGCCGCGAATTGAAAGCGGTTACTCCGCGGCGCGGGCGACCTGGCCGATCTGCGGATCGAGCGCGCCGGACTTGTAGCGCTTGGCCATCTCCGCCATCGGCACGACCTTGATCTTGGAGGCGTTGCCGGCGGTGCCGAACTGCTCGAAGCGCAGCTTGCAGATGTCGCGCATCGCATCCATCGCGGGCTTCAGGAACTTGCGCGGATCGAACTCCGCCTTGTTCTGGGTCGCAACCTTGCGGAACACGCCGGTCATCGCCAGACGGCAGTCGGTGTCGATGTTGACCTTGCGGACGCCGTGCTTGATGCCGCGGACGATTTCCTCGACCGGCACGCCGAAGGTCTGCGGCATCGCGCCGCCGAACTCGTTGAAGATGTCCTGCAGATCCTGCGGCACCGACGACGAGCCGTGCATCACCAGATGGGTGTTCGGCAGGCGGCGGTGGATCTCTTCGACCACCTTCATGGCCAGCACGTCGCCGTCCGGCTTGCGGCTGAACTTGTAGGCGCCATGCGAAGTGCCCATCGCGATCGCCAGCGCGTCGACCTTGGTGGCACGCACGAACTCGACCGCCTGGTCCGGGTCGGTCAGCAGCTGCTCGCGGCTGACCTTGCCCTCGACGCCATGACCGTCTTCCTGCTCGCCGCCGCCGTGCTCCAGCGAGCCGAGCACGCCGAGCTCACCTTCCACCGAGGCGCCGACCCAGTGCGCCATGTCGACGACGCGGCGGGTGATGTCGACGTTGTACTGATAGTCGGCGGCGGTCTTGGCATCGGCCTTGAGCGAGCCGTCCATCATCACCGAGGTGAAGCCGTAGCGGATCGCGGTGGCGCAGGTGGCTTCGTCGTTGCCGTGGTCCTGATGCATGCAGAGCGGGATGTCCGGATACATCTCGGCCAGCGCGTCGATCATCTTCGCCAGCATGATGTCGTTGGCGTAAGAGCGGGCGCCGCGCGACGCCTGGATGATCACTGGCGCGTCGACCAGCGCCGCCGCCTCCATGATCGCGAGACCCTGCTCCATGTTGTTGATGTTGAACGCGGGCACGCCGTAGCCGTGCTCGGCGGCGTGATCCAGCAATTGCCTCAGAGTGATACGCGCCATGATGTCTCCTCAAACTAACTGTGTGACGACAGCGTCGTCCTGATGTTCAAAAATCGGGCTCAGTGCTTGCCGCGGGCGATCGCGCCCTTGGCGGCGTCCACCACCGCGTCCGCGGTGATGCCGAACTTCTGGTACAGCACCGGCGCCGGCGCCGAGGCACCGAACCCGGTCATGCCGACGAACGCGCCGGTATCGCCGATCCAGCGGCGCCAATCGGTGTCGCGCGCCGCTTCGATGCCGACCCGCGGCGCGGTGCCGAGCACGCTGGCGCGGTAGGCGTCGTCCTGTTCGGCGAACAGTTCGAAGCACGGCGCCGAAACCACCGCCGCCTTGATGCCTGCGGCTTCCAGCTTGCAGGCTGCATCCAGCGCCAGCGACACTTCCGAGCCGGTGGCGATCAGGGTGACGTCACGCTGGCCGGGATCGACCACGACGTAAGCGCCGCGCGCCACCGGGTTGCCGGAGACGCCGTTCGGGCGCGGCAGCGGCGGCAGGCCCTGACGCGACAGCGCCAGCACCGACGGACGCGAGGTCTGCTTCAGCGCGCAGTCCCAGGCCTGCGCGGTTTCGATCGCGTCGGCCGGGCGGAACACCAGGACGTTCGGGATCGCGCGCAGCGAGGGGACGTGCTCGACCGGCTGATGGGTCGGACCGTCTTCGCCGAGGCCGATCGAATCGTGGGTCATCACGTGGATGACGCGCACGCCCATCAGCGCGGCTAGGCGGATCGCCGGACGGCTGTAGTCGGCGAACACCAGGAAGGTGCCGCCGAACGGCACGAAGCCGCCGTGCAGCGCGATGCCGTTCATCGCCGCCGCCATGCCGAACTCGCGGATGCCGTAGTGCAGGTAGGAGCCGCCGAACGCACCCGGCTTCACCGACGCGGTGCCCTTGGCATGCGTCAGGTTGGAGTGCGTCAGGTCGGCCGAGCCGCCGAGGATGTTCGGCGACGCCGGCACGATCGCATCGATGGTGAGCTGCGACGCCTGGCGGGTGGCGATGGTCGGCTTGTCGGCGTCGAACTTGGCGATCAGGCCCTGCAGCGCGCCTTCGTAGTCCGCCGACAACTTGCCGGCGAGCGCATCGGTGAAACCGGTGCGGGTCGCAGCGTCCGCCGCCGCCAGCCGCTGATTCCAGGCCTCGTGCGCCGCCTTGCCGCGGCCGCCGGCTTCACGCCAGCGAGCCAGGATTCCTTCCGGAATCTCGAACGGCGGATACGGCCAGTTCAACGCAGCGCGGGTCTTCTCGACCTCCTCGGCGCCGAGCGGAGCGCCGTGCGCCTTCTCGGTGCCGGCGACCTTCGGCGAGCCGAAGCCGATCGTGGTGCGGCAGGCGATCAACGACGGACGGTCGCTGGTCTTGGCCTGCTCGATCGCGGCCGCGACCGCTTCCGGATCATGGCCGTCGACGCGGGTGGTGGCCCAGCCCGAGGCGGCGAAGCGCGCGAGCTGATCGTCCGAACACGACAGCGAGGTGTCGCCGTCGATCGAGATGTGGTTGTCGTCCCACAGCACGATCAGCTTGCTCAGCTTGAGATGGCCGGCCAGCGAGATCGCCTCGTGGCTGACGCCTTCCATCAGGCAGCCGTCGCCGGCGATCACATACGTGTAGTGATCGACCAGCGCGTCGCCGTAGCGCGCGTTCATCATGCGCTCGGCGAGCGCCATGCCGACCGAGGTCGCAAGACCCTGGCCGAGCGGGCCGGTGGTGGTCTCGACGCCCTGGGTGTGGCCGTATTCCGGATGGCCCGGAGTCTTCGAACCCCACTGCCGGAACGACTTGAGCTGATCGATCGTGACTTCCGGATAGCCGGTCAGATGCAGCAGCGCGTACAGCAGCATCGAGCCGTGGCCGGCCGACAGCACGAAGCGGTCGCGGTCCGCCCAATCGGGCGCGGTCGGATCGAACTTCAGGAAGCGGGTGAACAGCACCGTGGCGACGTCGGCCATGCCCATCGGCATGCCCGGGTGGCCGGACTTCGCCTTCTCGACACCGTCGATGGCGAGAAAGCGGATCGCATTCGCCATGTCGCGATGCGTGACCTTGTCGTGGATGTCGCGCGCGGGAACGTTCAAACCGGCCTCCCCAGATTCCAAATGTTGGGCATTACTTCATGCTTCGCTTGCGGTCGATCAGCTGCATGATCAACGGCGTCAGGATCAGCTGCATCGCCAGGTCGAGCTTGGCGCCGTGGATCACGATCGAGTTGGCGCGCGACATGAAGCTGCCTTGGATCATCGACAGCAGATACGCAAAGTCGATGCCGCGCGGGTTCTTGAAGCGGATCACCACCATCGATTCGTCGGCGGTGGGAATCCAACGCGCGATAAACGGGTTCGAGGTGTCGACGGTCGGCACCCGCTGGAAGTTGATATCGGTCTCGGCGAACTGCGGCACGATGTAGTGCACGTAGTCCGGCATCCGGCGCAGAATGGTGTCGGTCACCGCCTCGGTCGAATAGCCGCGCGCCGCACGATCGCGGTGCAGTTTCTGAATCCATTCGAGGTTGATCACCGGCACGACGCCGATCTTGAGGTCGGCGTGCTGCGCGACGTTGACCTTGTCGGTCATCACCGCACCGTGCAGACCTTCGTAGAACAACAGGTCGGAGTTCGCCGGCAGGTCCTGCCACTGGGTGAAGTTGCCGGGCGGGACGCCGTGCAGCGCGGCTTCCTCGTCGTCGTGAACGTAGTGACGGGTGCGGCCGGTGCCGGTCTCGGCGTAGCTCTTGAAGGTCTGCTCCAGCTCCTCGAACAGATTGGTCTCGGGGCTGAAATGGCTGAAGTGGCGGTTACCGCGCTCGGCTTCCTCGGCCATCTTGTTGCGCATGTCGACGCGGTTGTAGCGGTGGAAGGCGTCGCCCTCGATGAACGCGGCGTTGACGTTCTCGCGGCGGAAGATCTGCTCGAACGTCTTCTTCACGGAGGTAGTGCCGGCGCCGGAGGAGCCGGTGATGGAGATGATCGGATGCTTACGGGACATGAGGAGGTACTTCCAATTCCAACCGGGGGAGACGACGTCAGACGCGGAACAAACCGCGGCGGGCGAACAGCGGCGCCGAGCGCGACGCGGCACTCGGATCGGTGTGCAGCAGTTCGATGCGCTTAACCTTGTCGATCGACCCCATGATCAGCGGCGAGCGCTGGTGGATCGTCTTGGCGGTGAGGTCGAGCACCCGTTCGCGGCCGGTCGAGGCGGCGCCGCCGGCCTGCTCCATCACGAACGACATCGGATGGGTTTCGTAGAGCAGCCGCAGCCGGCCATTGCCGTAGCCCGGACGGTTGTCGCCCGGATACAGGAACACACCGCCGCGGGTCAGGATCCGATACACCTCGGCCACCAGCGAGCCGATCCAGCGCATGTTGAAGTCCTTGGCGCGCGGACCGTCGGCACCGGCGATGCACTCGTCGACGAAATCGCGGATCGGCTGCTCCCAATGGCGATGGTTGGAAGCGTTGACGGCGTATTCGGCGGTGTCGGCCGGCACGGTGACGCGCTGGCGGATCAGCCGGTACACCTTGGCCTTGCGGTCGAGCGTGAAGATGTCGACGCCGTTGCCGAGCGTCAGCACCAGCGACGTCTGCGGCCCGTACACCACGAAGCCCGCCGCGATCTGGCAGGAGCCGGGGGCGGTGAACGGCTTCACGCCTGGCTGGTTCGGGATGATCGAGAAGATCGTCCCCACCGTCATGTTGGTGTCGATGTTGGACGAGCCGTCGAGCGGATCGTAGGCAATCGAGATCGGCGCGTTCGGATCGCCGTCGAGCAGGGTGTCGGACTCTTCCGACGCCAGCGCAGCGTAGGGCACATCCTTCAGCGCCTTGACGATGATTTCTTCGGCTTTGACGTCGAGATCCTTCTGCACGTCGCCGTCGGCATTGCTGCCGCCATGCGCCGCGCCGGTGATGCCGGCGAGAGCCCCCTGCCCGATCAGTTCGGAAATTTCGATCGACCCAGCGGCGATCGCGCCGACCGCGGCGGCGACGGCTTTCCGCTGCGGATCAACCGCATATGAATCCAAAAGAACTGAGAGCGTTTGGCCCTGATCCATGATGACTCCCCCACAACGCAGCGCGGCCAATTGGCTCCGCGGGCTCCGTTGGGCGGAGCTTGTGAGCCGATCGATCACATAAGAGAAATTGCATTTTCCTTGGTACCACCAAAGGAATTTTTATATGGAGCGCCGCCACCCTGTATTTGCTTACCGGAAAACGGCGGCGCGGCGCGCATTCTGCACAATTAGTCGAAGGCCGCCGTGATTTAGATCAGAAGAGACGGCCCAAGATCGGGGTGATTTGGCCCCAATCGGTCGGAGAGTCGACACTCTTATACTTTAGCAGCGCAGCGTATCCACACCCTGCGGGTCTTTGCCGCTGCCGGCCCGCATCGGCACGTTGCGGCGCAACCTCTCTTGAGCTGCCGCCGCATTTTTGAGACATAGGAAAGCTGAACCAAAACAGATGGTTGAGTGACCGGAGCGATGCCCGCGACGGCGCCGCCATCGTCGCAGGGGGGGATTCCTATGAGCGAAGCGGTGATGGCCGGCGCGGAAGCGTTCGCGTTCAATGGCGGCAAGACCGGCGTCCTGCTGGTGCACGGTTTTACCGGCAGCCCGCAAAGCATGCGCTATCTCGGTGAACGGCTGGGCGAGCGCGGCTATTCCATTCTCGGCCCGCGGCTGCCCGGGCACGGCGTTTCGCCGGCCGCGATGGCCAAAACCACCGCCAATGACTGGGTCAACTGTGCCGAGGACGCGCTGCTCGAGCTGTCCGCCAAATGCGACAAGACCTTCGTGGCCGGACTGTCGATGGGCGGCACGCTGTCGCTGTATCTGGCCGCGTTACATCCGGACAAGGTCGCCGGCGTCATCCCGATCAATGCCGCGGTGCAGATCGACTCGCCCGACCTTGCCGGGCTGGCGTATGCGCGCGGCCTGCCGGAATTCGTCCCGGGCATCGGCTCGGACATGGTCGACACCACCACCAAGGAGCTCGCCTACGATCAGGTGCCGGTGACCTGCGTCAAGCAGGTGATGGGGCTGGCCGCCACCGCCCGCGCGCTGCTGCCCAGGATCAAGTGCCCGACCTTGGTGATCAACTCGCGTGTCGACCACGTGCTGTCGCCAGCCAACGCGACCGTGATCGCCAACCACGTCGGCTCCAGCCGGATCGAGACGCTGTGGCTCGACAACTCCTACCACGTCGCGACGATCGATAACGACAAGGACCTGATCGCTTCCGCGATCGACAGCTTCGTGAAGCGCAATCTGTGATCCACCGCGGCAGCGGAGCCCCCGCTGCCGCAATCGCGCGCGGCGCGCTGTGCGGCGCATCTCGGCGCTGATCGCGCCGAACACCAGTCGCTCCGCTCGTCCTTGCGAGGAGCGGAGCGGCGAAGCCCTTACTTCATCCCACCATGGCCGAGCGCCAGGCCGATGGTGCGGGCGGCTTCCATGACGTGGGCGGAGTATTCCTTGATCTGCTTGCGCTTGACGCGGATGTCCGGGCCGGACATTCCGATTGCGCCGATCAATTCGCCGGAGCGGCCGATGATGGCGCAGGCGCAGGCGGCGATGCCTTCGCGCCACTCGCCGTGCAGCACCGATGCGTAACCCTGCGCCCGGATGGCGCGAATGTCCTCGCGCAGCTCTTCGATCGTGGTGCGGGTCGAATCCGTGTAGCGCTTCAGATGCGGCCGCAGGATTTCAAGATAATCGTCCGGCATCTGTGCCAGCATCGCCTTGCCGGTCGCGACCGTGAACGCCGGCGCGCGCATGCCGACGCTGGTGTGGGCGCGGATGTGATGGGCGCTCTCGATCTTGTCGACGTACAGCACTTCGGTGCCGTCGAGCACCGATAGATGCACCGTCTCGCCGGTGACCTCTGCCAGCGTGGTCATCGCCGGCCGCGCGATCCGAACCAGATCCATGCGCTGGATAACGTGATGGCCGAGCTCCCACAGCTTGGTGGTCAGCTCATAAGTGCTGTGCGGCGGGATCTGGCGGACAAAGCCTTGCGACTGCAAGGTCGCCAGCAGCCGGTGCACGTTGCTTTTGGTGAATTTGAGCTCGTTGGCGAGATCCGTGACGCCGCGCGGCTGATCGCTGAGCGCAAGGGTCTCGAGCAGTCGAAGTCCCTTGATGAAAGCTTTGTCCATTCAGGCGGCCGGGCAATATCTCTTTGTTGGAAATAACGACCGGCAGTCGTAACTGCCGGTCGGAGTTTGCGAGACGCCGGCTCACTGCGCCAGCATCGCGTTCAGCTTTTCTTGTCCGTATTCTTCATTGGTGGAATTCCCCGCCGGCGACTTGGCACCCCAGAAGTCCGGGCTCCACTCGATCGCCTTGGCGACGTTGTCGGGATTATTCGCCCAATACCGCGCGATGTTCTTATCCGTCGCCGCGTCGAACACGACCTTCGACGGCAATGCCACCGGGAAGGTGGAGGTCAGTTGGGCGGCGCGCTTCGGATCAAGACGCCACGACAGCAGCTTCAGAGCATTGTCGTAGTTCGGCGCGCCTTTTGGAATCGAGAAAAAGTCGTAATAGACGAAGCCCTGGTTGAAGGTGAGGTCGATCGGCGCGCCTTCCAGCGCCAGCTTGCTCATCGAGCCGGTGTAGGCGAGGCACATGTCGGCTTCACCGTCGAGGATCAGCTGCGGCGGCTGCGCCGCGGTGGTCCACCACTTCACCACGTGCGGCTTGATCTCCTTCAGCTTGTTCAGCGCCCGATCCATGTCGATCGGATACAGCTTGTCCTTGGTGACGCCGTCGGCCATCAGCGCGGCTTCGAAGGTGAAGCGTGGCCACGCCGGCATGCAGCGGCGGCCGGGGAATTTCTTCACGTCCCAGAAGTCGGCCCAGGTCTGCGGAGCCTTGTCGCCCTTGAACTTGTCCTTGTTGTAGACGAGGCCGACGCCGATCACCTGCAGCGCGACGCCCTTCTTGCGCTTCAGATTATCCGGCATCGCCGCGAGGGTCTTGTGCGCGGATTCCGACAGCTTGGAATAATCGATGTCGGCCAGGCAGCAGTCGCCGAGCAGTTTGGTTTCCTGATCGAAGATGAAGGTCAGGTCCCACTGCGCCTTGCCGGCTTCGGCCTGGGCCTTGATGCGCGGACCGCTGCGGGCTTCCTGCACGGTGACGACCTTGATGCCGGTTTCCTTCTCGAACGGGTCGTACATCACCTTGCGCAGCGCATCGCCATAGCCGCCGCCCGGATCCTGCATGATGACGACATTGCTCTGGGCGGAGGCGGTTGCCGCTCCCAGGGCGATGAATGCCGCCGAGGCCAAGGCCGGCAGTCTCAAGCGTTTCAGTCCCAACATCGTGCGTCTTCCTCGTGGTTTGATTGTTCGTCGTCAGCTCGCTTTTTGCGAGGTCGCAAGCACCGGCCGGGCGAGGAACAGCCCTCCCACGACCAGCAGAACTTCAAGCGTGGAGACCACCGCCAATACCGGATTGAGCCGATAGTTGATGTCGCCCCACAGCATCAGCGGCAGCGTCTTGAGCTGTGCGCTCGACAGGAACAGGGTCAGCACCAGCTCATCGAACGAATGCAGGAAAGCGAAGAACGTCGCCGCCGCGAGGCCCGGCGCGATCGCCGGCAGCGTCACCAGCCGCAGCACGGTCAGCGATGAGGCGCCATGCACCGCGGCCGCCTGTTCGAGCCGCTTGTCGACGCCCTGCAGCGCGGCGGCCAGGATCACCACCACGATCGGCAGACCGCCGATGGCGTGGGCCGCGGCGAGGCCGAACACCGAGCCGATCAGATCGAACTTCAGGAACAGCGAGTACAGCGACAGGCCGAGCACCACCGGCGGCACGATGATCGGGCTGACCAGCAGCAGCATGATGGCCGACTTGCCGCGAATGTTGCCGCGGACGATGCCCAGCGCCGCGCTGGTGCCGAGCCCGACCGCGATCAAGGCCGAAACTGCCGCGATCAGCGCCGAAGTCCAGAACGCCCGCATCCAGTTGGTGTCGGAGAAGAACTGCTCGTACCAGCGCAGCGAGAAGCCCGGCGGCGGAAAGGTCAGATAGCTGGCGCTGCTGAACGAGATCACCATCACCACGACAATGGGGAGGATCAGCACGGCGACGACCACGCCGCCCATCAGTCGCACCGTCCAGGTGCCGACGCGGGCCGGCAGCATCCCGAGCAGCCGCAGCAGCGGCCAACCTATCGTATCAGCAAGGCTGCTGCCGATGGTGCGGCGCGCCGGGTCGTTCGCGGCCACATGCGTCGGGCTTGCCGTGGTCGATTCGGTCAGCTTGCGGCCGCCCCAGATGAACTCGAGGCCAAGGAAACGGCCGGCGATCGCCACTACCGCCAGGGTGATCAGTAGCAGCACGACGCCGAGCGCCTGCAGGAAGCCTTCGGACGTCACCGAATCCGCCTGCTGGGTGATGTGCATGGCGAACATCTGGTCGCCGGGTCCGCCAAGCAGTGTTGGCGTGATGAAGAAGCCGATCGCGGCGACGAACACCAGCAGGAAGCCGGCGCCGATGCCGGACAGCGTGAGCGGCAGCAGCACCCGCCAGAACACGGCGATCGGTCCGGCGCCGGAGGCGAGCGCCGCGCGGGTCAGGCCGGGATCGAGCCGCGACACGCTGGAATAGATCGTCAGCACCATCAGCGGCAGCAGCACCGCGGTCATGCCGAGCAGCACGGTGCCGCGATGAAACAGCAGCTGAACCGGCTCGCCCAGAATGCCGATCGCGACCAGCAGCTTGTTGACCGGGCCGGTGCGGCCGAGCAGCACCATCCAGGCGTAGGTGCGGATCAGGATCGCGATGAAATACGGCAGCACGATCGCGGTCGCGATCAGCGCACGCGTCAGACCACTGGTGCGATGAATCAGCAGCGCGGTCGGATAGCCGAACAGCAGGCACAGGAACGCCACCGTGACCGAGATCTGCATGGTCCGGACCAGCGATTCCCAGTACAGCGGCACGGAGAACACGCGCTCGAAATAGGTCAGCCAACTCGGGCCGCTGATGCTGATGCGGATCAGATCGATCAACGGCAGCAGATAGATGAAGCCCAAAAACGCGACCGCCGGCAGCAGCAGCAGCGCCGGGTTCTTCAGCTTCATTGCCAGGCTGGAGGAGGGCTGACGCCGCGGCTCGTCGGTCAGCGAGAGCGTCGTCATGCCAGCACCCAGCAGTCTTCCGGGCCCCAGCTCACATGCAGATGATCGCCGATATTCGGCAGCGGCCGCTTGGCGCTATCGGGGCAGCGCACCAGCAGCGTCTCGCCGCTCTCCATCTGCGCCTCGATGCGCAGGGTCTCGCCGAGGAAGATCGCCGAGGTCACGGTCACCGGCGTCGAATTTGCAGCCGGCTCGTCCGCAATCGCAATGCGCTCCGGACGGACCAGCACGGTGACACGGCCGACGTCGATCGCGTCGCGGCTCTCGGCTTCGAACACATAGCCGGAGCGGTTTTTCAGCGTCACCGTGGTGCCGCGCTTCTGCATGATCTCGGCTTCGATCAGATTGCTCTCGCCGACGAACGAGGCCACGAAGCGATTGACGGGGTGGCGATAGATGTCGAGCGGCCGGCCGATCTGCACGATCTTGCCGGCATCCAGCACGGCGATGCGGTCGCTCATGGTCAGCGCTTCGCCCTGATCGTGGGTGACGAACAGGATCGTGCTGCCGATGGTCTGGTGCAGATCGCGGATTTCGATCTGGATCGATTCGCGCAGGCGGCGGTCGAGCGCGCTGAGCGGCTCGTCCATCAGCACGACCTTGGGCCGCATCACGATGGCGCGCGCGATCGCGACGCGCTGCTGCTGGCCGCCGGACATTTCCGACGGCGCTTTGTTGGCGTGCGCCGACAGCCGCATGATCTCCAGCGTCTCGGCGACGCGCCGCGCGGTGGTGGCGCGATCGACACCGGCCATCCGCATCGGGAACGCAACGTTCTGCGTCACCGTCATGTTGGGAAATAGCGCGTAGCTCTGGAACACCATGCCGAAGCCGCGCTTGTGCGTGGGCACGTTGTGGACCGGCTTGCCGTCGACCAGGATTTCGCCGCCGTCGAGGGATTGGAAACCGGCGAGCAGATTGAGCAGCGTGGTCTTGCCGCTGCCGGACGGGCCGAGCAGCGTGATGAATTCACCGGGCTCAATATCGAGGCTGATGCGGTCGACCGCGTGAAACTGGCCGTAGCGCTTTTCGGCTTCGCGCACCGCGATGCTGGAGCCGATGGCCTGCCGCGTTTGCGTGGCCTGCGATGCTGCACCTCGCGCGCCGAAACTCCCTGCGCGCAGAGCCACTGGCTCGGCCATCGTTCCCTCCCTGATCATTCCCGACTTCGTCGTTCTATATTATGAAACGCTATTCCAATTATTCTTGGCGGGCGACTTGGTCTTGTCAAGTCGGGGAACGTGCGCTGCGACGCGGTGGCGCGCGCCGGGCCGCCATGCAGATGCGCCGAAGCGCCACGCAGCAATACGATCGGCATTGACAGAGGATCGGATGCGCGACTAATTTTATTTGGAAAGACGTTCTATAATATAGAACACAAAATCGGGAGGTTGATCGTGGCGAGCGATCTTCGCGGACTGGCGAAGTATGTGGAGCCGGGAATCCGGCTGGCCGTGCCGGTCGACTATGCCGGCGTCTCGATGGCGATGACGCGCCCGATCATCGCGCGCAAAACCGGCAACCTCCATCTCATCTGCGTTCCGACCGGCGGCCTTCAGGTCGATCAGCTGATCGGCTCGGGCCTGGTCCGCACCGTCGAGACCAGCGCGGTGACGCTCGGCGAGGCCGGCGGCGCGCCGCGGTTCAACGCGGCCGTCAAGGACGGCTCGATCAAGCTGATGGACGCAACCTGCCCGGCGATCCACGCCGGCCTGATGGCGGCGCAAAAGGGCAGCCCGTTCATGCCGATGCGCGGCCTGATCGGCAGCGACATCCTGCGTCACCGCAAGGATTGGCGCGTGATCGACAATCCGATGGCCGACGGCGGCGATCCCGTGGTGCTGATCCCCGCGATCAAGCCGGACGTGACGATCTTCCACGCCCCGATGGCGGACCGGTTCGGCAACGTCTGGATCGGACGCCGCCGCGAACTCGCGGCGATGGCCTATGCGTCGGCGACGACGCTGGTGACCGTCGAACGGATCGTCGACGACAGCCTGCTCGCCAACGAGATCACCGCGGCCGGCGTGCTGCCGGCGATCTACGTCACTGAAGTTGCGCTCGCGCCGAAGGGCGCGTGGCCCTACGGGCTGTGGGGCGAGTATCAGGCCGACACCCAGGAACTCGTTCGCTACGCCCGCGCGGCGCGCACCGCCGAAGGTTTTGCCGACTACATGACGACGACGCAGATGGAGCCCGCCTGATGACCGACATTCATCCGCGCGAGATCCTGATCTGCACCATCGCCAAGCTGCTCGACGGCGTGCGTCATGTCGCGGTCGGCGCCTCCTCGCCGATCCCGGCTTCGGGCGCGATGCTGCTGCGGGCGCTGAAGCAGCAGGCCGGCGAGACCGGACCGCGGATCTCGATCCTCGGTTCGGTCGAGCATAACTTCTTCACCAACGGTTCGGCCGAGCTGTTCGATTGCGCCGGCCAGGGCCGCATCGACGCCTTCTTCCTCGGCGGCGGCCAGATCGACGGCCAGGGCAACATCAATCTGGTCGGCACCGGCGAGTATCCGCAGACGCAAGTGCGCTGGCCCGGCTCGTTCGGGTCGGCCTATCTGTACTACGTCGTGCCGCGCGTGATCCTGTTCCGCGAGGAGCACACCCCGCGCGCGATGGTCGAGAAAGTCGACTTCATCAGCGCGCCGGGCGTCAGCGACGATGGCGTGTATCGCACCGGCGGCCCGATCGCGCTGCTGACCAGCAAGGCGCTGTTCCGCTTCGACAAGGACCGCCGCGGCTTCGACCTGCAAAGCGTGCATCCCGGCTACGACCTCGCCGCCATCAAGGAAGCGACCGGCTTCAAGTTTGCGCATGACGACGTGCCGGAACAGACCCCGCTGCCCGATCCGGACGTGCTGAAGCTGCTGCGCGAGCGCGTCTACGACGAAGTCGCCGAGACCTATCCGGACTTCGCCGCACAGATGCGGCGCGAGATCGCACAGCCGCTGTCGCAAGCATCCTGAGCCGATCGGCCATCATCCTACGGAGACGGCGCGTGAGTGAGATCAAGCGAATCCCGCACTGCAGCCACTGGGGCGCCTATACGCTGCTGGTGCAGGACGGGAGCATCGTCGGCGTCGAGCCGTTCGCGCACGATCCCGCGCCGTCGCCGATCATTCACTCGGTGCCGGAATGGGCCAACCCCAAGCGCCGCGTGCCGCGCCCGCTGGTGCGCGCCGGCTGGCTGGAGAAACGAGAGCACAGCGACCGGCGCAAGCGCGGCGCCGAGAAGTTCGTGCCGGTCAGTTGGGACGAAGCGACCACCCTGGTCGCCGACGAAATCCGCCGCGTCTCGACGACTTACGGCAACGCCTCGATCTTCGCCGGCTCCTACGGCTGGACCAATTCGGGCCGGCTGCATCACGCCTCCTCGCTGCTGAAGCGGATGCTCAATCTGGTCGGCGGCTTCACCCGTCACGTCGACACCTATTCGATCGCCGCAGGTCCGGTGATCCTGCGCCACACGCTCGGCAGCTCGGACGCCTGCGACGGCCGCGCCAATACGCTCGACACCATCGCCGAACACACCGAGACGCTGGTGGTGTTCGGCGCGCTGTCGCCGCGCACCGCGCAGACCGAAGCCGGCGGCATCGGCGTGCACCGCGTCGAGTCGTATTTGCGCAAGATCGCCGATCGCGGCATCCGCATCGTGCATGTCTCGCCGCTGAAAGACGATCTGCCGGAGTGGGTCGGCGCCGAATGGTGGCCGATCCGTCCGAACACCGACGCCGCGCTGATGCTCGGCCTCGCCGGCGAGATCGTGCTGGCAGGCCGGCACGCCCGCGACTTCCTCGAGCGCTGCACCAGCGGCGCCGATCAACTGATCGCCTATCTCGACGGCTCGGCCGATGGCGTCCGCAAGGATGCGGCGTGGGCGGCGGAGATCTGCGGCCTCAATGCCGAGAGCATTCGTCAACTCGCGCGGCGTCTGGTCGACACCCGCAGCATGCTGACGGTGAGCTGGAGCCTGCAGCGCGCCCATCATGGCGAGCAGCCGTTCTGGTCGGCGCTCGGCCTTGCCTCGATCATCGGCCAGATCGGCCTGCCCGGCGGCGGTGTCGGCTATGGCTACGCGTCGCTCGGCGGCGTCGGCTCGCCGTTCAACATCGGCAAGTCGCCGGCGATTTCGCAGCTGACCCGGCCGATCGACAGCTTCATTCCGGTGGCGCGGATCAGCGACATGCTGCTGAACCCGGGCGGGACCTTCACCTACGAAGGCAAGACCCAGACCTATCCGGACACCCGGCTGGTGTATTGGGCCGGCGGCAATCCCTATCACCACCATCAGGACCTCAACCGGCTCGCCGAAGCCTGGACGCGACCGGAGACGATCATCGTCCAGGACCCGATGTTCACCGCGACCGCGCAGCGCGCCGATATCGTGCTGCCGGCGACGACCTCGATCGAGCGCAACGATCTCGCCGGCAATCGCCGCTCTGATTTCGTGATCGCGATGAAGCAGGCGATCGCGCCGGTCGGCGAGTCGCTGCCGGATTTCGAGATCTTCAATCGCATCGCCGCCAAGCTCGGCGTCGCCGACGGCTTCAACGAAGGCCGCGACGAGATGGGCTGGGTGCGGCATCTCTACGAAGAGGTGCGGCAAGACGCGGTCGAACGCCTCGGCTTCGAGATGCCCGACTTCGATACGTTCTGGGAGCGCGGCTACGCCCGCTGCCCGGTCCGCGCCGAGCACACCTTCCTGGCCGACTTCCACACCGATCCCGCCGCGCATCCGCTCAACACCGAGAGCGGCCGGATCGTGCTCGGCAGCCGCACGCTGGCCGGGCTCGGCTATGACGATTGCCCGCCGCATCCGGCTTGGCTCGAACCGGCCGAATGGCTCGGCAAGGGCGACGCCTCCGATCTGCACATGATCTCGCATCAGCCGGTCGGCCGGCTGCACAGCCAGATCGAAACCGGCGTCGCCAGCGTGGCGGCCAAGCGCAACGGCCGCGAACAGGCGAAGCTGCATCCGACCGATGCCGCGGCGCGCCGCATCCAGGACGGCCAGACCATCCGCATCTGGAACGGTCGCGGCGCCTGCCTTGCGACCGCGACAGTCACCGACACGGTGCGGCCCGGCGTGCTGGTGCTGCCGACCGGCGCTTGGTTCACGCCGCGCGACGAGAACGGGCTCGAAGTCGCCGGCAATCCCAACGTGCTGACGCTCGATATCGGCACTTCGCAATTCGGCCAGGGCTGCTCGGCACATACCTGCCTGGTCCGCGCCGAACCACACATCGCCGATCAGCGCGACGCCTTCGACGAATATCAGGACAAGCTGGTCGCCCTCGCGACCGCCTAGAGAGAGACTGCGACATGACCAAGCCTGCTATCAGCCGCTTCCCGGTTCCGGATATCGCCAGCCTGCCGGAAGACATCCGCACCCGCATTCTCGCAGTGCAGGAGAAGTCCGGCTTCGTGCCCAACGTGTTTCTCACGCTGGCGCATCGCCCCGACGAATTCCGCGCCTTCTTCGCCTATCACGACGCGCTGATGGACAAGCCCGGTCCGATCACCAAGGCCGAGCGCGAGATGATCGTGGTCGCCACCAGCAACGCCAACCAGTGCCAGTATTGCGTGATCGCCCACGGCGCCATCCTGCGCATCCGCGCCAAGAACCCGCTGCTCGCCGACCAGATCGCGGTGAACTATCGCAAGGCCGACATCACCCCGCGGCAGCGCGCGATGCTCGACTTCGCCATGAAGGTCTCGGCGCAGGCCTACGAGGTCGGCGACGCCGACATCGAAACGCTGAAGAGCCACGACTTCAGCGAGGAAGACATCTGGGACATCGCGGCGATCGCCGCGTTCTTCGGCATGTCCAACCGCCTCGCCAACGTCACCAGCATGCGGCCGAACGACGAGTTCTATGCGATGGGGCGCTGAGGCGCCTCGTTCGAGCCTCCGCGACGATGCGCAGCGGCCGGTAAGAGCCGCAGCGGCCAACCTTTGAGGAAACCCACCCATGACGCTTCCCGGCGCTGCCGACGTTGCAACCCGGCAATCCATCATCGACGCCTGCCGCGAGATGACGGCCCTCGGTATCAACCAGGGCACCTCCGGCAACATCAGCGTCCGCACCGAGGACGGCATCCTGGTGACGCCGTCCGGCGTGCCGTACGAGTTGATGCAGCCGGAAGACATCGTGGCAATGAAATGGGACGGCTCGTGGACCGCGCCGGAAGGCCGCGTGCCCTCGACCGAATGGCGCTTCCATCTCGATATTCTGCGGGAGAAGCCGGAAGCCAATGCGGTGGTGCATGCGCACCCGATCTTCTGCACCATCATCGCGATCATGAACCGCGCGATTCCGGCGATCCACTACATGATCGCGGCGGGCGGCGGCAACGACATTCCCTGCGCACCCTACGCGCAATACGGCACGGCCGAACTGTCGCAGACGGTGCTCGAGGCGCTGCGCTATCGCCGCGCCTGCCTGATGGCGCATCACGGAATGATCGCAATCGGCCCGAACCTGCGCCGAGCTTTGTGGCTGGCCGGCACCGTCGAAGTGCTGGCCAAGCAATATCACGGCTGCCTGCAGATCGGCACGCCGCCGCTGCTGTCAGATGACGAGGTCGACAGCATTCTCAAGCGCTGGGGCCAATACGGCCTGCGCGACAGCGACCGCGCTCCCAAGACCTCCAACTAACACCCACCAACACTTCGCAAGGCTTACTCCATGGCCCATCCCCACGACGTCAGCGTCTGCGGCACCTACATCCTCGACATTCTCGGCGTGCCGGTGACCGAGATCCCGGCCGGCGGCGGCCGGGCGCTGATCGATGAAATCCGTCTCACCGTCGCCGGCACGGCGGGCGGCACCGTGGTGCCGTGCGCCCGGCTCGGCCTGAAAGCCCTCGCCGTCGGCGCGGTCGGCACCGACGAGAAGGCCGACTGGGTGCTGAACGCGATGGAGCGCGAGGGCATCGACATCTCGGTGATGGAGAAGATCGCCGGCGCGCCGACCTCCGCGACGATCCTGCCGATCCGGCCCGACGGCTCGCGGCCGGTGCTGCACGCGCGCGGCGCCTCGGCGCGCTGGAAGATTTCGCCAGAAGCCCAGAAGGTCGCCTGCGGCAGCAAGGTGCTGCATCTCGGCGGCGTCGGATCGCTGCTGGCGATGGACGGCGAGCCGACGGTGTCGCTGCTGCGCGACGCCAAGGCGGCCGGCTGCATCACGACGGTCGATCTGATCCAGGCGCGCGGCGAAACGCTGCCGCTGCTCGAGCCGCTGATGCCCTACACCGACTTCTTCATGCCGAGCATCGACGAAACCCACGCGCTGATCGGCAGCGACGATCCGGCGACCTGCGCGCGCTACTTCATCGGCAAGGGCGCCCGCGCCTGCGCGATCTCGCTCGGCGAGCACGGCTCGTTCGTGATGACCCGCGACGGCCGTCAGTTCACCGTGCCGGCGTTCGACATCACCGTGCGCGACACCTCGGGCTGCGGCGATTCCTACACCGGCGGCTTTATCGCCGGCCTGGTGCGCGACTGGGATCTCCAGGACTGCGCCCGGCTGGCGACAGCCACGGCCGCCATCGTCGCCACGGGTCTCGGCTCCGGTGCCAACCTAGTCTCCTTCGAAGAAACGGTGAAGGCGATGAACACGCTGCCGGTGCGCGCCACACGCGCCTGAGCTCTCCACGACTTGTCTTTCGATCGGAACGTTTCGAGGATCATTCATGACCAGACATGCCATCGTCACCGGAGCCAGCCGCGGCATCGGACGCGCCATCGCGCTCGGCCTTGCTCAACGCGGCTACGACCTCGCTCTCACCGACATCGCCGCACAGGAAGGCGTGCTGCGCGAGACGGTCGAAGAGGTGAAGCAGCTCGGCCGCAAGTGCATTCCGATCCTCGCCGACGTCAGCAAGATCGAGGATTGCCAACGTTCGGTGACTGAAGCCGTCGCTGGGCTCGGCCACGTCGACGTGCTCGTCAACAATGCCGGCGTCCTGCGGCTCGCGATGATCGACGAGACCACGCCCGAACATTGGGATC